>CAZISL010000207.1:0-9110 GCA_964541975.1 uncultured Chromatiaceae bacterium
GGCGTCCGAAATATGGCCGATGCCGCCGAGCCGGCAGGCCTCCAGCGCGAGTTCCGCGGTGGATATATTCACGCCCATACCGCCGACCACGATCGGGACGTATTCCTTGTCCCCGAGTGTCAATCGGTAGTTGTCGACGTGGTCGGAGGGATCTTGATTCGCTGACATCGTGAGATTATATACGAAGGCCTTCCCGTGGGGCGTTAGGTAAACGCCAGTTCAGGCGATCCGGCCATGTGGGTTTCAGCTACCTCAATACTTTCGTTCGACCGCGAAATCGGCCAGGCGGATCAGCGATTCCTTGTAAACGCTGTCCGGGACCCGCGCCAGCGCGTCGATGGCTCGCTTGGCGGCCGTGTGCGCCGTTTGCATGGTGTAGGCAAGAGCGCCGCAGGACTGGACGGCCTCGATGATGGCCTCGATATCGTCACGGCCGCCGTGTTCGATGGCGGCGCGAATGGTCAGCTGCTGCTTCGGCGTGCAGCGTCCGAGCGCGTTGATCAGCGGCAGCGTGGGTTTGCCTTCGGCGAGGTCATCGCCAATGTTCTTGCCGAGCTGCTCGTTGTCCGCATCGTAATCGAGCGCATCGTCCACGAGCTGGAATGCGGTGCCGAGCTGGAGGCCGTATTCGATGAACGCATCATCGATCGCGCGCGTTTGATTAGCGAGAATCGAGCCGATCAGCACGCCGGCTTCGAACAACTTGGCCGTCTTGCGGTAAATCACTTCGAGATACTGCTCTTCGGTCGTATCGGGATTCCGGCAATTCATGAGTTGCAGCACTTCGCCTTCGGCAATCGTATTGGTCGCATCCGCAAGCACGTCCATGATGCGCATCTGACCGATTTCGACCATCAGCTGGAAGGAGCGCGAGTACAGGAAGTCGCCGACCAATACGCTGGCCTCATTGCCGAATACGCTGTTCGCCGTATTCTGTCCGCGGCGCAGGTCGGACGCATCGACAACGTCGTCGTGCAACAACGTCGCGGTATGAATGAACTCGATGATGGCGGCGGCCCTGATGTGCTGATCGCCGCCGTAACCGCAGGCGCGCGCTGCCAGCAACACGAGCAGGGGACGCAGGCGCTTGCCGCCGCTGTTGATGATGTATTGAGAAACGCTGTTGACCAGCGCTACGTCGCTGTGTAACTGACGAGAGATCTCGACGTTCACCGCCGCCCAGTCATCGCCCAACTGGCCGCGAATTGCGCCGAGGTCGAGAGGTTTTGAATCGGGTTGGACCAGCTGCATCGCACCGTCAATAATGCCTTCTGTGAGAGCCTCGTTACAACTGGTTGCGATATCAGTAATTTCCGCAGTACTGATGTCCCCGTCTCATGCCTATGGGCCGACCGGGCATCGCATCGTCGGCGCGATCGCCGAGTCATACCTGTGTGCTGAAGCCGCTACCGAAGTTCGGTCGATGCTGGCCGGTGAGTCGCTCGCCGAAGCCGGCCTGTGGGCCGATCGAATACGTGGCAATCCCGACTGGCGCTATACCTCGCCCTGGCACTACCTCAATGTTCCGGACGATGCCCCGATCGAGCGGGCCGGGGGCGGAGACCGTGGCGACGTTCTGTGGGCGATCGGCCGGTTCAGGGCGGAGCTGGCGGATTCATCGGTTTCGCCACGGCACCGTGCCGAGGCGTTGCGATTCCTCGCGCACTTCATCGGCGACGTGCATCAACCGCTGCACGTCGGGCGCGAGGAGGACCGAGGTGGCAACGAGGTCGATGTCATGCTGGGCAGCAAGCGAACGAACCTGCACGCGCTGTGGGACGCTCAGGCGCTGCTCAAGGCCGATCGCCGCAGCGTCGGCTACCGTGTCGAGGGGCAGACGGAGGCGATACTGCAGTTGACCGAGAATGACGTACCCAGGCTGCAGCGAACCCCGGCGCGGGTATGGGCTCGGGAATCCCAATATTTGCGGCCTTATGTATACGCGTTTCGCGCGAGTTCAACCCGTCGCGGCTTCCGGCCCGACGCCGACTATCTTGCTTTGGCCCGCGAACTTTCGAAGCTGCGGCTGAGCCAGGCCGGGGTCCGGCTGGCCGGCGAGCTGAACCAGCTGTTCTGTCCCGGGGGGCAGGGTCCATAAGCCGTTGATAATTGGTGGCCGAGTCATTAGACTTCCGGCTCCTTTCTGGCCGGGGTACCGGCCATTTCCGGAGACTGAAGATGTACGCCGTATTCAAGACGGGTGGCAAGCAATACAGGGCCGTCAAGGGTGACACCCTGAAAATCGAGAAGCTCGACGCGGCGGAAGGCGATGCGGTCGAATTCGACCAGGTGCTGATGATCGGCGAAGGCGACAACGTCAAGGTCGGCGCACCGCTGGTGTCCGGCGGCAAAGTCAAAGCCAAGGTGCTGATCCAGGCAAAAGACAAGAAGGTCGACGTCATCAAGTTTCGGCGCCGCCAGAATTACCGACGCACGCACGGCCATCGACAGCATTTTACGTTGGTCGAGATCACCGGTTTCGCCGGTGCGCCACGCAAGAAGGCGGCTGCGGCCGAGGAGTGAGTTAAATGGCACATAAGAAAGCAGGCGGTAGCTCCCGCAACGGACGCGATTCAGAGTCCAAACGACTCGGCGTCAAGAAGTTCGGGGATCAGTCGGTTCTCGCGGGCAACATCCTCATTCGCCAGCGCGGTACGAAGTATCATGCCGGCGACAACGTCGGAATCGGACGGGATCACACGCTGTTCGCGACGGCCGATGGCCGGGTGAAGTTCAACCGCAAGGGACCGAAGAACCGGATGTTCGTCAGCGTCGAACCGAACGCCTGAACGCGACCACGCGGATCTGTTAAAAAACCCCGCGGCAGCGGGGTTTTTTTGATGTCCAGGGATGGACAAACGTTGCGGAGGCCATGGATGGCCGAGAGCGACGCTCAATCATGAAATTCGTAGACGAAGCCATCATCAAGGTACAGGCCGGCAACGGCGGGCCGGGCTGCGTCAGTTTTCGCCGCGAGAAATATATACCGCGCGGTGGACCCAACGGCGGCGACGGTGGCGATGGCGGCAACGTCTGGCTGGTTGGCCACGAGGGGATTAATACGCTTGCGGATTTCCAGGCGCAGCGAAAATTCCGCGCCGGACATGGCGTCGGTGGCGCGGGCAAGGACCGGACCGGCGCGAAAGGCGGCGACATCGAAATCCCGGTACCCTGCGGCACGCGGGTGTTCGCCGAGGAAACCGGCGAACTCATCGGCGAGGTTGTCGAGCACGAAGAGCGCGTGCGGGTCGCCGCCGGTGGCGAAGGCGGCAAGGGCAATACGCGTTTCAAGAGCAGCACGAATCGCGCGCCGCGCCAATCTTCGCCGGGCACACCGGGCGAGTCTTGGTCGCTGCGGTTGGAGTTGACCGTACTGGCGGACATCGGCCTGCTCGGGCTGCCGAACGCCGGTAAGTCAACGCTGATTCGCCAGGTCTCGGCTGCGCGGCCCAAGGTCGCCGACTATCCGTTTACGACGCTTTATCCAAATCTCGGCGTGGTATCGCTGGAGGCGCATCGAAGCTTCGTCATGGCCGATATACCGGGGCTCATCGAGGGCGCGGCCGAGGGCGCCGGCCTCGGCATCCGGTTCCTGAAGCACTTGCGCCGCACCCGCGTCCTGCTGCATCTCGTCGACGTCGCACCGCTGGGTGACGACGGGGACCCGGTTGAGGACTGCCTGGCGATTATCAGGGAACTCGAGGCATTCAGTTCGGAGCTGGCCGCGAAGGAACGCTGGCTCGTGTTGAACAAGGTCGACCTGTTGACCAAAGACGAGCTGTCAGCCCTGCGCGCACGTCTCATCGACGCGCTGAGTTGGTCGGGACCGGTTTATGAGATCAGTGCGCTGAAGGGTGAGGGCACGCGCAAACTGACCGGAGAGCTGATGAATCGGCTCGAGGAAATCAAGCGGGAAGAAAGCAGGCCCGAAAACGAAACGGGGCCGGAGTGAAACAGCCCGTGGTTCGCGCTATTCCTCTCCGGCCCCGGCTATTCGATCAGGATGAGGCGAGTTCCTTGACGGCTTTGTTCAGCCGGCTCTTGTGGCGCGCGGCCTTGTTCTTCTGGATCAGGCCTTTGCCGGCAATGCGGTCGATTTCGGGGACCGCTTCGCGGTAAGACTCGGCAGCGGTGGCGGCGTCTCCGGCGTCGATCGCCTTCACGACCTTCTTGATTGACGTGCGCATGCGGGACTTCAGCGCGACGTTATGTTGCCGGCGTACTTCGGCCTGCTTTGCGCGTTTTGCTGCTGACTTGATATTGGCCACTCGATCGATCCTTCCGTAGTAAATGGCGATGGCCCGGAGTTCCCGGGTCTCGAGAGCCGCGTATTCTTAGGGTTTGGCTCCCGCATGTCAATAGTCCGTCGTCGCCAAGCCATTGAAAAATATAGCAGCCGAAAGAGCTGCGGAACGATTGGTGCCACGGGCCATTAAACCCTAGACTTGCCGCCACATGGTCGACGAAAAACGCAAACAAGGCGATTCCAACGCACCTCCGGTGGGAGCGCCCAGGCTCCTGAAGTCGACTTCGCTCGTGTCCGGCATGACCTTGCTCTCGCGGGTCCTCGGGCTCGTGCGCGACATCGTATTCGCGCGGTTTTTCGGCGCCGGCATCGTCATGGACGCTTTTTTCGTCGCCTTCAAGATTCCGAATATCTTCCGTCGTTTCTTCGCTGAGGGCGCCTTCTCGCAGGGCTTCGTGCCGGTATTCGCCGAATACGACGAAAGGAGCTCACGCGCGGAGGTTCGCGAGCTGGTCGACCGGGTCGCCGGTACCCTGGGCCTGGTCCTGTTTGTCTTCACGGCGATCGGCGTCATCGCGGCACCCGCCCTGATCTCGATTTTCGGTATGGGCTGGCTCTGGTCGCCGGTGCCGGAGGATGCAGACAAGTTTGCACTCGCCGTCGACATGCTGCGCTGGACGTTTCCCTACCTGTTCTTTATCTCGCTCGCCGCGTTGGCGGGCGGCATCTTGAACACCTATCAACGCTTCGCCGCACCGGCTTTCGTGCCGGTCTTGTTGAACGTCGTCCTGATTTCATTCGCAGCCTTCGTCGCACCCTATTTCGATCGGCCGGGCATGGCGCTGGCCGTCGGGGTCTTTGCGGCCGGCGCTCTGCAGTTGCTGTTTCTGTTGCCCTTCCTGGCGCGGTTACGAGTGCTGCCCCGACCTCGCTGGGGCATTTCGCACGCGGGTGTCCGGAAGATCTCCCGCCTGATGGTGCCGGCGATATTCGGCTCGTCGGTCGCGCAGATCAACATCCTGTTCGATACGTTGATCGCCTCATTTCTCGTCACGGGCAGCATCAGCTGGCTCTACTATTCCGATCGGTTGATGGAGTTTCCGCTCGGTGTATTCGGTATCGCGCTGGCGACCGTCATTCTGCCGAACCTGTCACGCCAGCATGCCGCGAAGTCGCACGAGCAGTTTTCGGCGATGCTGGACTGGGCCATTCGCCTGACCGTTCTAATCGCGCTGCCGGCGACCCTGGGCCTTTGTCTGCTCGCCGGGCCGTTACTTGCGACTATTTTTTATGGTGGCCAGTTCGGAGTGGGCGACGTGGCGATGGCGACGCCGAGCCTGATGGCATACGCCTTCGGGCTGACCGGGTTCATTCTCGTCAAGGTGCTCGCGCCGGGATTTTTCGCTCGTCAGGACACCGTGACGCCGGTGCGGATCGGTGTAATCGCGTTGATCGTCAATATGGGTCTCAACGTCGCGATCGTCGTACCGTGGGTCAAGGCCGGGTGGCCGGCGCCACACGCCGGTCTCGCCGTGGCGACTGCCGGTTCGGCGTTCCTCAATGCCGCGCTGCTCGGCCGCGAGCTGCGGCGCCAGCAGGTCTGGGTCCCGCGGGCGGGCTGGCGGCGTTATTTGCTCCAGGTCGCGGCCGCATGCGGCGTCATGGCCATGTTGCTGGCCAGTTTCGTGCCACCGATCACCGCCTGGTTGGAAGTTGACGTCTGGACACGCTGTCTCTGGATGGCGGCCGCCGTCGTCGGCGGGGCGGCGGCCTATACGGCGGCATTGTTCGCAGTTGGCCTGCGCCCTCGGTATTTCTCTTTATAATCGGCACCCTTTAACGAATCCTGGGATTCCACCTGCAATGCGGTTTATGCGTCGACCCGCGGGCGGGCGGGGCGATCTGCCCGCCTGCGTGGCCACGATCGGTACCTTTGACGGCGTCCATATCGGCCATCGTCGAATCCTCGAGCGTGTGCTGAGCGAAGCGGCGGAGCGTCGGCTGCCATCTGTCGTATTGTCATTCGAGCCGACGCCGCGAGAATATTTCACTCGCGGGACGCCCCCGGCCCGCCTGACTCGATTTCGCGAGAAATTCGAGAAGTTCGATCGACTGGGTCTGGACTGGTTCTTTTGCCCGCCATTCAACGCCGACATGGCGAACCTCGAGTCGGCAGAATTTATCGGCCGGCTGCTGATTGATACGCTCAATGTTCAGCATCTCGTGGTCGGAGATGACTTCGTATTTGGCCGGAATCGCACCGGCACGGTGAAACATCTGCACGAAGCGGGCGCGGAGCGGGGCTTCTCGGTCGAGCAGGTGCACAGCGTGGTCGAGCACGATGTGCGGGTATCGAGCACCGAAATTCGCCGGGCGCTGGCAGCCGGAGGCATGAACAGGGCGCGTTTACTGCTCGGGGAGCCCTACAGCATCACCGGCCGTGTCGTTGATGGTCAGAAGCTCGGCAAGGTGCTCGGTTTCGCCACCGCCAACGTCAATCTGCATAGGCGAGCGTGTCCTATTGCAGGTATATTCGCCGTCCGGGTGCGTGGTCTCGGCGAGGATCGGCTGGACGGCGTTGCGAGCATCGGCACGCGGCCCACCGTCGAAGGGGTGGAGCCGATACTCGAAGTGCATATCTTCGATTTCGATCGCGACATCTACGGTGAGTACATTTCTGTGGAATTCGTCGGTAAGTTGCGCGACGAAGAGAAGTTCCCGAGCCTGGAAAGCCTGACGGAGCAAATGCATATCGATGCGAATAATGCACGTGAAGTGTTATCTTTAAATATTTGAAATAATAGAAGTTGTGACGGATTATAAGGACACCCTGAATCTTCCCAGGACCGCGTTCCCGATGCGCGCGAATCTCGCGCAGCGTGAGCCGAAAATGCTGGCGGACTGGTATGACAAAGACGTCTACGGCGAACTTCGGCGTCGCGCGGCGGGCCGCCACCGGTTCGTTTTATGCGACGGGCCGCCGTATGCGAATGGGCAGATCCACCTCGGACATGCCGTCAACAAGGTGTTGAAGGACATCATCGTCAAGTCGCGCACGTTGGCGGGATTCGACGCGCCGTATGTCCCCGGCTGGGATTGCCACGGGTTGCCGATCGAGCTCCAGGTGGAGAAGAAGCACGGCAAGGTCGGCGAGAAACTCAGCGCCAGCGAATTTCGTGCCGCCTGCCGCGACTATGCGATGGCGCAGGTCGAGGCGCAGCGCGAAGACTTCATCCGGCTGGGCGTACTGGGAGCGTGGGATCGGCCCTACCTGACGATGGATCCGTCGTTCGAAGCCGAGCAGGTGCGCGCGTTCGCACGGATCATCGAGAATGGTCATTTGCACCGCGGCTATAAGCCGGTGCACTGGTGTCTCGACTGCGGGTCGGCGCTCGCCGAGGCGGAAGTCGAGTACCACGACAAGCCGTCCGTCTCCGTCGACGTGAAATTCGACGTTGTCGACGAGTCGGCTTTCTACGCCTGCCTGGGTACCGCCATCGGCGGACCTGTGGCGGTGCCGATCTGGACGACGACGCCCTGGACGTTGCCGGCGAATCAGGCGGTCGCGCTCGGTGCCGATCTGGACTACGTCGTCGTCGACGCCGAGATCGACGGGCGCATGGAACGTCTGCTGCTGGCCGAAGGTCTTGCCGAAGTGGCGCTCGCGCGCTACGGGGCTGATCAGGTTACGCGCGTCGCGGAAATAAAAGGCAGTGTATTCAAAGGTTTAAAGCTCAGGCATCCGTTCTACGACAGGCGTGTGCCGGTCATCCTGACCGACTTCGTGACGCTCGAAGCGGGTACCGGCGCCGTCCATATCGCACCGGGTCATGGCCACGACGATTTCGCGGCCGGCGTCGAGAATGACCTGCCGCTCGACAACCCCGTCGATGGCCGCGGCGTTTATATAGACGGAACCGGACTGTTTGCCGGCAACCATATCTATAAGGCGAACGGTGCAATCGTCGAGTTGTTGCGCGAATCGGCGCATCTTCTCGCCGACGAGAAGATGGCCCACAGCTACCCACATTGCTGGCGCCACAAGTCGCCGGTGATTTTTCGCGCGACGCCGCAGTGGTTCGTCAGCCTCGATCAGAACGGCCTGCGCGATGCGAGCCTTGCCGCTATCGAAACGGTCGACTGGATTCCGGCGTGGGGCAAGCAGCGCATCGAGGGCATGGTCGCGGGTCGCCCCGACTGGTGTATCTCGAGGCAGCGGACGTGGGGCGTTCCGATCACGCTGTTCACGCATCGCGAGACGGACGAGCTGCATCCCGATACGCCGCGTCTGCTGGAGGAGGTGGCGCAACGCATCGAGACGGACGGCATCGACGCCTGGTTCGACCTGGATCCGGCGGACTTGCTCGGTGACGACGCGAGCCACTATCAGAAAGTTTCCGACACGATGGATGTCTGGATGGATTCCGGCATGGTCCATCATTGCGTCGCGGCTGCATTCGAAGAGGTCACGTCGCCGGCCGATTTGTATCTCGAGGGTTCGGATCAGCATCGAGGCTGGTTTCAGAGTTCGCTGCTCACTTCCGTCGCGATGAATGGCCATGCGCCGTATCGTGCCGCGTTGACCCATGGTTTCACGGTGGACGACAAGGGACACAAGATGTCCAAGTCGCTCGGTAACCAGGTCGCACCGCAGAAGGTCATCAACGTATTGGGCGCCGATATCCTACGGCTCTGGGTCGCAGCGACCGACTATAGCGCCGAAATGTCGGTCTCGGATGAGATCCTGAAGCGCATGTCCGATTCGTATCGCCGCATCCGTAACACGGCACGCTTCCTGCTGGGCAACCTGCACGGCTACGAACCGGCGCGGGATGCGGTGCCGATCGAGGAGATGGTGGAGCTG
>CAZISL010000208.1:0-5613 GCA_964541975.1 uncultured Chromatiaceae bacterium
TCGACCTTGTTCACGCGATCGACGAATCGTGCCACGGCCTCGACCTGGCCGCGCGGAAAGTCGTCGCCGAACACGAAGATGCTGATCGGCTTGCCGGGTTCGTAGAAGGTGCTGATCGCTTCGGCGATGCCTTCGACCGGACTCGAGTCACTGTAGGGGTTCCAGTTCGCCAGCCGGCTGATGATGTTGCGGCGGGCTGCCGGTGAGTCCGGTATCCACTTGCCCGCATACGAAGAGAACATGTACTTGCCTTCGTCATTCATTACCTGAATGCCCTTGACCTCGGGGTACACGGACAGGGTCTCGCTGATCTTGCGCAACACGAGCCGCCACGGGCCCTGGAACATCGAGCCCGATGTATCGATGACGAAGACGATGTACTCGCTGTCGACCGGTATGCCGCCGACGGTCGTATTGTCCTCGTCGGGCCGATAGTTGGCGAGCAGCCGCTTCATCTCCTCGGTCAATTTCTGGCGCGCCGCGACCAGTTCGCCACGAACCTCGCTATCGATCTCCGCATTGTCCTGCGAGGCCGCGAACTGCCCACGCACGTCGGATACGTCGCCACGCAGCCGCGCCACGGCTTCCTTCGAGTCAGACAGCTGCTCGTCGACGGTCACCATCTCGCGATTCATGATCGCCGTCTCGCCGCGCATTGCGAACAATTCCTTCTGCAGTGCCGCGATCAGACCGACCAACTCCACTTTGCTACGCTCGATCGTCTGCGGCTCATAGATCTTGGTCAGTACCAGCAACAGGATCACGGCGCCGAAAGCGCAGGTGACGGCGTCCAGGAAGGACAGACTGAACGTCTCTGTTTCCCGGTCTTTTTTCTTCATACGCGCCATCGTTAACCCGCCCCGCTACGGCCAGTCTCTTGCGGGCGTGATCATCGAACCTTTCGTCGCCATCGCCAGCTGCCAGTAAAGCCCCGCCGCCGACGGGTCGCCGACCATCGGGTACAACAACACATTGATCGGCACACGCTTCGGAAGTTCCCTGACTGCCTTGTCGAAATAGTCGATGCGGCGATTCTCCTTGACGCGCACGACCTCGTTCGGCGGGACCTTGCCCTGCGTCGGCAGGCCGTCGGTCAACAGGTAAATGTTGTCGGGCGCCGGGTCGAGTTCCTTGATCTTGATGAATGCATTGATGAGGCTCGTCCCCTTCTCGGGGCTGACATCACGCAACTGCTCGACGGCGTCCGTCAACTCTGAACCGTCGACGATGTCGATCCACTTGCCATCCGTACCGTCCACGACGCTGTTCGCCTGCTCATTGAATACGTAGACCTGGAACTTCACGCCCGGCGACAGCTGCGTCGTCAACCAGTCGACGCTGTTGACGACCTGCTGCCATTTAGGCGCCATGCGCTTGCGCTCGTCGGGCAGGTAACGGAAGCGTACGACGTCGACATATGACCGACCCAGCATGCTCGTCGACGCATCGACCAGGATCAGAATACGGCTCCCGCCCATCTGCATGCCGGTCAGGTATTGGCGGTTGCCATCGCCGACGTAGGTGCGAATCCTTTGCCCGGTCTGCGAAGACGAATCGGCGGACTTGGCCGAGAGCCGCTGCTTGGCTTCCTCAAGCCGCTTTATGTCGGCCTGCAATTTCTCGACGCTGTCGATCTTTGCGACGCTGCTCTTCTCGGCCTCGGCCAATTCGGCGAGCAAGCGCTCCAACTCCTCCTGCAGGCGGCGCGCTTCACCCTCGGCAGCCACCTGTTCTTCCTTCTTGGCCACGAGCGTATTGCGCACGCGGATCAGGTCCTTGCGCCCGTCGAGGACCTCCTCTTCCAGGAGATCCGTTTCTGCGAGCAGCGTCTCGTTTGCCTCTGCCGCACGAGTGGCGACCTGCGCGTTGATAATCATGTAGAACAGCACGATCGCGCCGAGGCCGCAGGCCATGACGTCGAGGAACGACAAATTGAAGACGTTGATTTTCCTACGCGCCATTAGCGTCCGTCTCCGCGGTGGCCTCGCGAACCAATTTGAGCTCGACGGCCGGCGAACCGATACGGACGACGTCACCCGCCTGCAGGATCGCCGCGCCGCTGATCGGATGACCATTCAGATGGGTCCCGAAACGGCTGTGATCGACCAGTTCGACGCCGTTTCCGCCACGGCGAACGCTACAATGCCGGCGTGATACGCCGCTCAAGGACGATCCCAGCCGCAGGCCGAATTCTCCGGCCGCCAGTTCCGCCCCGATGCTGAACGCCGCGGCGCCCAAGCGGTAGACGACGCCGTCGTACAACAAATGTGTCGGCTCGACGATTTCTCGTGCGCGGCGTAACGGCGGCTCGGTCTCCGCGACGCCGACGGCGGACCGATCCCAGATGAGCTTTGTCGTCAGGCCGACGCCGGCGCCGGACGGAACGAATTGCGCGGCGCGTTGCAGGGCGCCGATCGCGGCCGCGGCCGGTTCCAGCGCATACAGGCTCGCCTGCGGCAACCCCGTCCGCGCCTCGATGACGCCGGGAAACACCGCGCGCCGGCTGGTCACCTGCAACGCGATGCGCGCGTCGGGGCCGATAGAACTTCGCACCAGGCGCACCGCCGGCTCGAACGCGCCTGCGACCCGTTGCGCCAGTTCGTCGCGGCGAATAGTCGTGCGAAACTCGTTGCCGCCGAATTCAATGGTCACACCGATTTCGTCCTGCCGATTCAGTTCAGCGAGCCACGTGTAAAGACTGTCGTACAGAAACTGCTCATTGCGCGCATCGTGCAACGGGTCGAGCCGCGTCGCCCGAAGGAATCTTTCGGCGATGAATCCTGCGCAGGCGCGCTCGATCCTGAGGATGCTGACGTCCGCGACGACCTGTCGCTCCTGTAAAGATGCGCTGCCGTCCTGCTCGATGCGGGTGACGGACAGGTCATGCAGCCCTGCATCCAGATGCAGGAGTTGCTGATCCACATACTGACAACGCGTCGCCGCAACGCCGCTGTCCACGAGCCCCCTCACCGGCAACGCCACGTCCTCGGCGAGGCCGAGCAGCAGGCCGAGTTGCTGCATCGTCCAGTAGTGCGGGACTGCGAGCAACACTTCCGAAGGACGTTCGGGGAATGCTTTCAACAACCGCTCGAGGTGTGCATGCACCAAATCTGCCGATGACTCGTAGGGTCCCACTGGCCGCGACAGTGGCTCGTCCGAAAACTCGCTCCAGAATAGATTCGTCGTGCCGCGCGGATTCAGTCGCGCCTGATGCAGCGCTTCTGTCCCGAACAGAATGCGTCCGTCGGCCACGGCCGCATACCCGGGCTCGAAGCCACGGTCGCCGAGCGCCAGTCCCGCCTCGCTGACGCCGGCGAGCGCCGCATCATTCAGTTCGATGGCATACAGCGACATGGTGACTCGGAATGACTCCGTTCATGAACCATCAATCGACCTGCATGTGCCGAATCAGGTTTTGGTCGACATAGCTTTCGGCGTCGAATATCAGGCGTTCCTGCAAGAGCTGCAGCTGATGCACGAGAAACATCAGGAAGATACTGATCAGCAGTGCGATGAACGTCGAGTTGAACGCCGTGCCGAGGCTCTGCGTAACGCCACTGATGTCGCCATCGACCGCGCGATGTGCCAGTCCCAGCGCCGCGCCGATGCCACGGACCGTGCCGATGAACCCGACCGACGGAATGGCCCAGGCGATATAGCGAATCATCGACAATTCAGACTCGAGGCGCTCGGCCTGCATGCTGACGAGCGTATTTGTCGACGAAGATACATCCTGAACGTTGCGTGTCGCGCCAAATCGCTGCAGCGCCGCCAGCAGCGCGCGCGGTAACAGCAAGCGCCTCTGCCCGTCCGGCAGCGACTGCAGCTGGCGGGAATACTCGCGGCTATCGTCAGGCAATATGCGCACGCCTTCGGCGATCGGTACCAGGTCGAGTTCCAGCAGGTCACGCTCCTGCTTCGCCGACCAGGCTTTGAAACCCATGATGCCGAGCGCCCAGAACATCAGGATGAAACAGGCTTCCTGCTCGAAGTCCTTGATGATCACGAACACCGACCGCTCCGGCACATAGTCGGGGTCCTCGGCGATCAGAATCTGCTGTTCCTCCTCGATCGCCGCCGCATTCGGCCGCACGACGCCGACGTAGAACGCATGCACGATGATGATCGCGATGATCAGCGAGAACAGCTGGAATACGAATTCGGTGGAGAAGTTACTCTTCATACTGCATTCATCTCAATATCGTGTCGGATCGTCAGAAATCGGAAGGCAACGCGAGCGGCAGATCAGCAGGCAACGGCGTATCGTCCATGTACTCCTTGACCTCGTCAGGATCGTCAAGCACTTTCTCGGCGCGCGCGAGTTCCGCTTCGATCTCCGCCTGGCTCAATTCGTCGATCACTGTGGTGGGCGCGGTGCCGGCCTCGTCCGGCTCGGCCGGATCCTGCGTGTCGGCCTGCTGGGCGACCGCGACGGTCAGGAGACCCGCCACAGCAACAAAAATAAGGACCAGCTGTCTCTTCACCATATCCTATTCCGGTAACGGCTCTGTATAACGCGCGATCCGGAACCCGACGTCGAGCCGGCCACGATCGCCGAAGTCGCGATAAGCGTAGCGCAACTCGCTGATACTGGAGTGACGCCACCCCGAACCTCTGATCACATGATACTGCCCTTTGTCGGGGCCCAGCGGATCGATCTCGACTCCCTTCGGCTGGGTATAGACCGTGTACCGGTCGTTGACCCACTCGGCGACGTTGCCGCCGAGGTCATAGATTCCGATCGGATTCGGCGCGAAACTGCCGACCGGCGCCGTGATCGCGAAGCGGTCGTTGTAATTGCTCAGCACGTTCGGCAGGACCGCGCGCGATGACTGGTCAGCGAAATTACCTGCGCTTTCCGGCGGGGGCATCCGCTCGCCCCACGGGTACTTGCTTTGCCCGCCGCCGCCGGTGAAGCGCGCCGCCCAGGCCCACTCGGCTTCGGTCGGCAACCGGTACCCCGTCGTGACGGGCTGTGCCAGGACGATCTCGCCGTTTTCGAACACGTAAGCCGGCGGAAGACCGTCTTTCGAGCTGAGCCAGTTGCAGTACCCGGTCGCCTCTTCCCAACTCAACATGACGGCGGGGTGATTGCCGGTTGCCAGCTGCCGATATTTTTCCGCGCCCGATGTGTGCTTGGGCTTGAAAGCCTGGAAACGGCTGTTCGAAACCTCGACCGCAGCGAGATAGAAAGGCCGCGTCAGATTAACGCGGTGTTGCGCCTCGTTCGGCCTTCGTCCCTGCTCGCGCCGCGGCGCACCCATCTCGAACTCACCACCCGGTCGCACCAGGATCAGCATCTGACCGTCCGCGGTCGAGATCGTACTCGGCGTCGCGGCCAGCACGGCCTCCTCGGGAGTCAGCAACTTGACCTGCAGATTCTCGGGCAGGCCCGGCTGCGGACTGATCTCGGTAATGAACGGCGCCAGGCCTGCCTTGCGAATCTCGATCTTGTGAGGCCGAGCCGGCAGAGACAATTCCTGGTTCGCGGGACCGCGCGACTGGCCGTCGACGAAGAGCTCTGCATCGGGCGGGTCGACGCTCACACGTAAAATTCCGATCCGCGGCTCCAGCGTCAGTCGCAGCGTGCGACCGGCTCGCGATTCCAGCTTG
>CAZISL010000209.1:0-7166 GCA_964541975.1 uncultured Chromatiaceae bacterium
GTCTGCGCGGCGACATCGACATTCACATCGACCCGGTCACGCGGGCGCCGATCCAGATCGAGGGCAACGTCAAGATCGCGGGACACGCCGTCATGCGTCTAACGCGAATCAAACTGGAAGACCAGGAATCGTAAAGGGAGAACATCGATGATTCGAAACAGCATCAAGGCGCCGGGTCTGACGGCCATCGGACTCGCCGTACTGCTGACCGGCTGCGCGAGCAGCCCGAAGATCTATACCAACCAGGATCCGTCCGCGAATTTCGGCAATTTCAAGACCTTCGGCTTCCAGGCCCAGCTGGGCACGGACGGCGACCAGTATGCCTCCCTGGCGAGTCAGTATCTCAAGACGGCCACCGTCCGCGAAATGACGGCGCGCGGCTACAAGGAGTCCGCGAACCCCGACATCACCGTCAACTTCAGCGTCGTGACCGAAGAAAAGATCCGCACGACGCAGACGCCGACGACCGGCGGATACTATGGGTATCGCGGCTACGGCGCCTGGGGCGGATATGGCGGGTATGAAACGCGCGTCACGCAATATACGGAAGGCACCGTCAACCTGGACATCATCGACGTCAGGAAACAGCAGCTGGTGTGGGAAGGAGTCGTCGTCGGCAAGGTGACGGACGAGGTTCGGGATAATCTTCAGGCGGTATGCGACGAGGTCGTCACCGAGATCCTGTCGAACTATCCGTACGTCGCCGGCAACCCAACGCCCCAGCCGCTGGCCAAAGACAAGAAATAACCGCGAGCGTCACCGATTACGAATGCGGGCCGCCAGCGTGCTGGCGGCCTCTTCGTCTCCCATCCTCTGGTAGACGTTAATCAGGGTGGCAACGAGTTGGGGATACTCTCCGAACCGCTTTAGCGCCCCTTCCAGCACCTCGGCGGCGGCCGCACTCTCTCCCTGCGCGTCGAGTGCCAGCGCGTAGGCCAATACAGACTGCGGATCCGCATCAGCCGCATTCGCGGCCAGGCCGAGTTCCATCACCGCTTCCGGCAGACGACCGAGTCGGACCAGCGTCAGACCCAGAGAATGATGTAACGACGACTGACGATCCGGCGGAATGCGTTCGAGTGCCGTTCGCAACAATTCCTCCCCTTCGATATCGCGGCCGAGGGCACGGTAGAGGTCTGCCAGGTTTACATACGTCGGCACGAATTGCGGATTGAGACGCAATGCCGTGCGGTACGCGTCCTCCGCCTCTTCGAACCGCCGCTGGCCGGCGCGCAGGTTGCCGATATTGATATGGGATTCAGCGCGCTCGGAACTGACCAGTTGAGCCGCGACGTACTCCTCGGCAACGCGCTGCAGGTCCGCGATCGATGCCTGGGGCAACAATTCGAGAT
This sequence comes from uncultured Chromatiaceae bacterium, assembly GCA_964541975.1. Lineage (GTDB taxonomy): Bacteria > Pseudomonadota > Gammaproteobacteria > Steroidobacterales > SMWD01. The sequence goes on from CAZISL010000209.1 coordinate 1,353, forward strand.
CCAGCGGGGCCATCGCACTGACGGTCTCGAGCCTGACCGCCAGAACGGGATCGCTCAATAGCTTGGGGCCGACGGATGCAATCACCGCAGGGTGACTCCGCTGCAATGAGCGCGCGACCGCCCAACGAATCAATGGATCGGCGCTATCGGCGCGCTCACCCACCAACGCGATGGTGGCCGGATCCCCGTCCATCGATGTTTGCGCGATCGCGGTTGAGCGAATGATCGCCGGCGCCAGGGCATTCGTCGCGAGGCTCAACAGCGCGCCGCGGGCGTCAACCGGGTTCCGGTGTGCGAATACCAGGCTGTCGACCCAGTGCGCGCCCGGCTGCGGCGACCGCCCGAGATCCTCCAGTACATCGCGCGCCCACTCGGCTCCCTGGTCGGCATGGCATTTTTCGCAGGCGTTCGGCGTGCCGTACTCCGCGCTCAGATCCGGCCGCGGCACCCGAAAACTATGATCACGACGCGCGTCTACCTGCATATAAGTCGTCGCGGGCATATGGCAGTCGACACAAACTGCGTCGCCGGAGTCCGCGGGCTGCAACTGGTGTTCGGCCGTCGCGAAACGCTCGCCGAGATGACACTGCAGGCAGACGTTCGAGCCGTCCGCGCGCAACTCAAGACTGTGCGGATCGTGGCAGTCACTGCAAGTCACGCCCTTCTGGTACATGCGGCTCTGCAGGAACGACCCCCAGACGTAGACCTCATCGAGTATCTGTCCGTCCGCGTGATACAGGGGCGGCTGCGGCAATGCGGGCACATACCCGTCGAGGAGCGCAGTACCCGGCGGCGCCGAATGCGCGATGCGCGCGCGCCTCGAATGGCACGGCGCGCAGGTATCGATCTCGATGCTCGTCAGGCGCGCGCGACTGCGCTTGCTGTTGCCGGTCTCGGCATTCATTGCCCAGCCGACATCGCGCCGCTCATCGAAATGAACGATCAGGCCGTTGTCTTCGGCCGCGCGCCCAGACTCGCCCCATGCGACATGCGCCGACCCGGGCCCATGACACGCCTCGCAGGCCACGTTGATCTCCGACCACCGCGTGTCGAACCGGTTCGATGCGAGATCGAAGCGCTTCTCCAGACCGGTGGAATGACAATCAGCACACATCGAGTCCCAGCTCTGACTCATCTTCGTCCAGTGCAGCACGTCCGTGTGGTCGATCGGATCGTCTCCGTAGACATGAAACCAGCGTTGCCCGCCTTCCTCCTCGCCCCGACTGTCCCAAGCGACGCCGAGGGCCTGCATCCGCCCGTCATTCAGCTCGACGATGTATTGCTGCAGCGGGTCAACACCGAACGTGTAGCGCACGGGGAACTCGGCGATCTCACCGTCCGGACCATCCGTACGCGTGAAAAACGTACCGTCGCGCCGGTAAAAATTGGTCGCAACGCCGTTGTGGTCGAACGTCGCATCGTCAAAATCGCCAAGGACGTATTCGTCGGTCGCAGGCTGCATCGCGAGTTCGTGATGCGATCCGATCCAGCGCTCGACCTCCTCCGCGTGGCAATTGCGGCATGTCTCGACACCGACATAAGTCGGCTGGTCGGGCGCGACGTCAGCGGATGTTTCAAGCTTGTTCGATGGCTGATCGGAGCAGGCTGCCAACATCAGTGCTGCCGCAACCCAGAATGCTCTCGTGATATTCGTCATAGCGACGTAGTCAGCCGGAGTCCCCGGTGCTTGTCAACATTGGCCGGTCGACGATTCCGTTGCATCGGATTCCGGAGATTTGCCGTGGGGCGAGGTTCGGCTCGTGGCCGGATTGCGGATTTTCCGGGAAGGAACTTTTCCTGCGAAGACTCCGGAAAAGTTTTCCCGGAAAACCCTGACCGAAGTGGCGAGTTCGATTGACGCCCGCCATGGTCGTCGAGCAGTCACTGCGCCCGCCGACGACCTTTGACGGAGAGCCCGGAGACTTCCGAAACAAAATCCCGAAGCCTTTTAGCGAGGGATTTTCGTTGCGGAAGTAGGCCGGGCTCGGCAATTCAACCGCTAACCAGGAACCCGCCGCTACCTGACGACCGAGAGACCGGAGACTTCCGGAACAAATTCCTGAAGCCTTCTAGCGAAGGAATTTCGTTGCGGAAGTAGGCCGGTCTCGGCGGTACAACCGCGATCTGGATTCCGAACGCAGGCCAGGCTCGGCAATTCATCCACGATCCAAAAAACCCGGGCAGAAAAAAAGCCCGGTTGGGGGAACCGGGCTTCTTCTCGCGTACCTGGAGGATCTCAATTCTCTATCGATCGCGCCGACACGGAAACCTGGCTCTTTGCGGCCAACGACATCTAAGGGGGAAATGTCGTCCAGCGCCGTTTGGATAAGGGCTCGCTACCAGCGATCGATGGATGAATCTTACCGATGCCCCCCTGACACCAGGCTTTCCGCCACATTAACTATCGGTAATGTTTGAAATCTGCTTTTTATCTATAAAAAACAGCAGTTTACAATCCCTCAGGGTAAAGACCTCTCAAACCAGAGGCGAAAATCGGGTTGCATCGACCGAATCCGCGGGCGGGCCGCGCAACGCGTGACGAATCGGGCTGACGCCGCGCCGGCCGGAGATGGCCTGTGGCGCTGACCGGGCCAAGACTCTGGTACGCTTAGCGGCCGAAAACAGCGGCTAGATTGATTCTCACATGCGCATTCTCCTTATTGAAGACGACGCCGGCGTCGCCGACTTCATCGTCCGTGGTTTTCGCGAAGCCGGCCACACCATCGACCACGCAGCTGACGGCAAGGACGGACTATTCCTGGCAACGACCGAAACCTACGATGCGTTGATTGTCGATCGGATGCTGCCGACCGTGGACGGCCTGTCGATCATCCGGACGCTACGGGCCTCCGACGACCATACGCCCGTCCTGATCCTGAGCGCACTCGGTCAGGTCGACGATCGCGTGAAGGGACTGCAGGCCGGCGGCGACGACTACCTCGTCAAACCTTTCGCTTTCAGCGAGCTGGAAGCGCGCCTCGAGGCGCTGGCGCGACGTTCACAGGGTAAGGCGACGACCGAGACCAGGCTGTCCGTCGGAGATCTCGAGATGGACTTGTTGTCGCGCGAGGTCAAACGCGCCGGCGAATCAATTGCGCTACAACCCCGGGATTTCCAACTCCTCGAGTACCTGATGCGCCACGCGGGCCAGGTCGTGACGCGCACAATGCTGCTGGAGAACGTGTGGGATTATCACTTCGACCCACAGACCAACGTCATCGACGTGCACATCAGCCGATTGCGCGCGAAGGTCGACAAAGGTTTCGATTCGCCGCTCATTCATACCGTACGCGGCGCCGGATACAAGATCGATGCGTCTGGCTGACCAGCTTCGCACCACAACCTTTCTGCTGACGCTGCGGTACATGGTGCTGTTCTTCGTGTCGGTCACGATCCTGATCGGCTTGTTCAACTGGGTTGCGATCGGCTATGTCGAACAGGAAGCTGATGCCGCCATCGGCGCCGAGATCAAAGGCCTGAGCGAGCAGTTCGCGCAACGCGGACCCGCCGGATTGGCCCAGGTGATCGAAGCGAGGATTCAGGCCTACCCGGATGGCGACGCGATCTATCTCATCGCCGATAAAGACGGGCAGCCTCTGATCGGAAATCTCGATGCCTGGCCCGCGCTGCAAGTTGTCGAAAATGACCTCGTGACGTTTCAGCACGCCGAGCCGGACGGCGATTACGTGCGCGTGCGTGCACGCGTCTTTACGCCGGCGCAGGACGTGCGCATGCTGATCGGCAGGAAGGTTCGCGCACTCGATCAACTCACCACACTCGCAGACCGGACACTGTTCTGGGGTCTCGGCATCACACTGGCACTCGCGCTGGCCGGGGGATTGCTGATGAGTAACAACGTTCTGCGCCGGGTCGGCGAGTTCAATGCGACCAGCCGCAGGATCATGGGAGGCGACCTGACACAGCGTGTGGCGACGACCGGAACCGGCGACGAGTTCGATGAACTGGCCAGCAATCTGAATCAGATGATGGATCAGATCGAAGCGTTGATGAGCAGCATCCAGCATATGTCGGATAACGTAGCGCATGACCTCAGGACGCCGCTGACGCGGTTGCGCAATCGCCTGGAGGGACTACTGGCGTCGGCCCGGGATCAGCAGGCTGAAGACATCGGCGCGTGCATCGAAGACGCCGATGCGCTGCTGTCCACCTTCGCGTCCCTGCTCAGCATCGCTCGTATCGAGGCGGGCACGTACGATGCCGATCGCGACTCCGTCGACCTGACGGAAGGCGTGCGAGATGCATTCGAACTTTACACTGCCCTCGCCGAAGAGAAATCCATCACCCTCACCTGCGACGCAGAGGACGGCGTTCGGGTGCGTGGCGACCGCAATCTGCTCTTCCAGGCAACGACCAACCTGCTGGACAACGCAATCAAATACACGCCCGCCGGCGGAAAGGTCGCCATCAGTCTCAGATCCAACGAAGGCCGGCCGTCACTGGAGGTGGCGGATTCCGGACCCGGCATTCCGGAGGACATGCGCGACAAAGTCCTGCAGCGCTTTTACCGCCTGGACAAGAGCCGTTCTGAGCCGGGCGCTGGTCTCGGCCTCAGCCTCGTATTGGCGATTTCGAAACGCCATGGAATTGATCTCCGCCTGGACGACAACGCGCCGGGCTTGCGCGTGCGCTTGCTGTTTCCCGACGATGCAAAGATTGGCAAACTCTCGACGAAACACTCGCGAAAGGCACCGACTGTGCGAAGGGAATTGGCATGATCGTCGAGATTGGTGGATATCCGGACAATATCGTTGCGGTGCAGGCCGAAGGCCAGGTCACCGGAGATGACTATTCCGGGACTCTGGTCCCTGCCGTGGAACGCACGTTGGCGCGCCACGACAAGGTTCGCTTTCTCTACCAGATCGGTCCGGACTTCAAGCGATTCACGACAACGGCCCTTTGGCAAGACGCCAAAATCGGGCTTCATCACCTGGACGGCTTCGAACGTATAGCGGTGGTGACCGACGTCGCATGGATCAGAAAACTCGTCGAGAGCATTGGCGGATCGATTCCGGGCAAGATGCGCACGTTTCCGCTGGAAGAAATAGAAGCCGCGCGAGCCTGGATTCAGGAATCGTGAACAACCGCATCGCTTGTTTGGTTCTGCTGGCGTGCCTGTCCGGGTGCGCCGACCCCGAGAAAGACTGGGAGCTGGCCTCGCGCGATGACTCGCCGGAGACGTATCTGGAGTTCCTGGCCAAGTATCCGGATACGCCGCAGGCCGACGAGGCACGCGAACGGATCCAGGAACTGAAGGTCATTCGCGCCTGGGAACGCGCCGAATACAAGGATTCGGAAGAAACGTATTTCGAATTCATCAAGAAGTATCCGGACAGCGACTTCGCGACGAACGCGAGAGTGCGGGTCGCAGAGATCGAACGGGACCGACAGTGGGAATTCGCCCAGGAAACCGGGACGATCGAAGCATTGTCGACGTTCGTCGCGACCTACCCCGAAGCGCCGCAACGCGAGGAAGCCGACGAGATACTCGAAGAACTCAGACGAGTCGAACTCGCCGCACTCGAGGCCGCCACACCGAAGGAGCGCCCGGGTGACTTCCGACTGCAGCTGGCCGCCTTCCGCACGCCGGCAGCGGCGGAACAGGAACTGCGCCGGCTCGTGAACCTGTTCCCGACGGAGCTGCTGGGCCCGGTCCTCATCGAAACGCCGGCGGACCGCGACAACGGCAGCAAGCTGTTTCTGCTGAAATCCGTGCCGATGAGCGCCGACGAGGCGCGCGAGGTCTGCGATCTGCTGAAGAACCGTAAACAGCAGTGCATGGTGATCAATCGATAG
>CAZISL010000210.1:0-11471 GCA_964541975.1 uncultured Chromatiaceae bacterium
CGTCGTATCTGAGCAGAGTGCTTCATGGTGTCAAAGGGTCCTCATCGGTGACGGCCAACCTTAGCACGCGATATTCAGGTCCGGCGCGCGTCGACCGCGGCTTATTTCAGATGCAGTTCGACGATTTCACCGTCGCTGACCACGTGATCGGTACCGACCTGCTGACCGTCGAATACGCCTTCGCCCCAGACGCGCGCATAACGCAGCCCCTGTGCGAAATCCTTGTGCACCAGGCGCGCCACGTCGTGAATCGTATCTCCGCGCCTGACCGTGAAAGGTTTGTCGCGCTCGAACGGTTTGCCCGGCGACTTCGTATAGATGCGCACGACCCCCAGCGCATCGAACAGGAATGGTGCTATCCCATCGCAACCCTGGCCAGTCTGTGCCGAACAGAACATCGTCGGATAGCTGACCCCGAGCAGTTCCTCCAGGATGCGTACGTCGTCAGGTTCCGGGTCGAGGTCGCTCTTGTTCGCGACGAGTACCGTCGGTAGTTCGATCCGGAACGGGTCCTGCTCTTCGTCGTCGCTTTCGGCCGCGATGATCGGCGCGCCCGGCCAGTGTTCCGTCAGATACACCTTCTTCTTTCCGAGTTGCTCCAGAATCTCCGGCACCTGGTCGACGCATTCCGGGTCGGCGATATCGATGACGAGCATGGCGCCGTCGGCGGGCTGTAATGCATTGACCGTCCATGGTTCCATATAGTCGGCGGAGATCGCCGGCAGGTCGATTAGCTGCAGCAACGCGTCCTCGTGCGGCAGCATGCCCGGAATCGGCTCATGCGTCGTCAGCGGATATGGGCCGATCGGGGTGTGCGAACCCGTCAAGCGCGCGTGCAGGCTGGATTTGCCTGAGTTCGGCGGGCCGAGCAGGGCGATCTGGGCCGCCCCTTCGACGTGAATCGCATGGATCGGCCCGGAGCGACGGGCTCCCTTGCCGCCGCCCGACAGCTCCGCCGTCAATTCCTTGATCCGGGTCTTGATGTCCGCCTGCAGGTGATCGGTGCCCTTGTGCTTAGGGATCGTGCGTAACATGTCCTTCAGGCACGCGAGTCGCTCGGCCGGCTCGCTCGCCTGGCGGTACGCCGCTTCGGCTTTTCGATAGTCCGCGGTCAGATTGGCAGGCATGCTGCAATTATCCGGCACATAGGTAAAACATGCACTGGCACGACTGATTGGGTTGTGCTGCAATCTTCGGTAGCAAGCCGCCCGCAAGGCGCAGGAAAATAAAGACGAACACGGAGGTCATCCCCATGCGGCCCAGGGTCAGCAGCTGGCTCGTACTCGGCATCGCCATCGCGGCGTTCGCGGCCGTCATCCTGTTTGAGTTGATCTGACGCGCCCGGACGGCGACTTTTCATCCGGTTATGTGACATAAGCCGCATTTGGTCGGCGCGCGTGTGAAGAGCGTCATGGTGCGCGGCCGCACGGGACGGATAAAGTAACCGTAACCTGACAGTCAGGGTGGGCGTGGCGTCTCACGGCCGGGATCAAGGAACGAACCGCGGTCCATATGCCATGAAGCGTCTGATCCGGGCACAGGTTTCAAGGGCCTCCCTCGCGGGAGGCCCTTGTTTTTGCGGGAGAGTCAGTCGCTCAGTGCGCGCTCGCGACGCGGGTTTCAGGCAGGCTGATCGTGATCACGCCATCTTCCTGCCAGTCGCTGACCTGCAGGTCGACACCCATCATTTCGCCGGCGCCTTTGATCCGCGGCACAGTCCAGATTTCATGGATCTCCTGCTCCGTCAGGTCATGCATGCCGAGCCGCGTCGTCGACGCGAGGACCGTCGTGAACGGTGAGTTGTACGTGACCTTGCCCGGCTCGCGCTGGGTGTCCAACACGAGCTGATAGAAGCAAGCCGTCTGCTCAGTGACGGCGATCAGGGCAAGTTCCGTGTTGCCGGTCTTCTCGATCAGTTTGCGGACCCGCATCATCATTGGCATCTGCGTGGCGATTTCCTCCACGACTGCCGCTTCTATCATGTCGTTGTCTTTGGCGAACTGAATGAAATTCAGCGTCATCTTGATCAGTGCGTCATTCATCTCGTGCTGGTAGGCCGAGTTGGAATTCATGATCTTGATCGCGGACGCGACGGCGAGGCCGAGATCCTGTTCGCGGCCGCTGAAATCGTGTTCGGGTCCCTTGGTCGGGCTGGCCTCGGCGATCGCCGCTGCGACCGCTGCGCCGAGCACTTCCTCGTTGCCTTCGAAGCCGCTGTATTGCCCCATTTTCTTGTGGCCGTCGCCCTTACCGGAGTGCGCGCCGGCAACTGCGCCCGCGCAGACGAACAGCCCGATCATCGCCATGGCTGCTGCAAAGCATTGAATCCGTTTCATTTTGTCTGTCCTCGTCAGGTTGATGAGGACACGGTAGCATCACGGGAACGGCGACCCAAGCGATCCGGGTAGTTCGGTCCGGGGCATGGACGTCCGCCGGGCGCGCTAACTCAGAGCGTTTCCTGGTACTTGTCGAAGTGCAGGTCGCGGGCCTGATCCTGCCAGGCGTCGCGCTTCAGGCGGCGCTCGAAATCCGGGATCAGCATCTGTGCGCGTTCGCGGTCGCCTCCGGTCAGGCCGGCCAGCTCCCGGTAACGATAGATGCCGAGTTGATGCAGTTTGCGGGCGATGACATTGCCGATGCCGCGAATGTCGGTCAGTTCGTCGATCGAATCGAACGGATTTTCGTCGCTATCCGTCGTCTCGCCCATCTGCGCGAGGCGTTCGCGCTGCAGTTTCAGCTCGTCGCCGAGGACGTGGCAGTGACGCTTCCAGCGATCAAGCTCGGCGGTCAGGGAATGCAACAGGGATGGCGTCGTCTCGTCGACGGTCGGCGTCGGCAGGGAAGCGAGGTTCTCGATGTCATCGTCGTCGTCTTCGTGCATGAGACCGCCGACGGGTTCGAGCATGTCGGACTGTTTCGAAACGCTCAGTTCCACTTCGAGTTCCTGCTTGCGCGTCTTCAGCGTGTCGAGCTGCCGGTTGGCGACCGAAAGCTTGTCACGCATCAACTCCTGCTCGGCCTTGGCTTCCTTGAGATCGGACTCGGTCGATGCCGTCAGGTTCGCCAGCTTGATCATCCGCCTGGTCAGGTCATGAATGCGCTCATGTGCAAGGTCGACGTGCTCGGTCGCATCATTGGCCGCGGCCTGATTGCGGGCCATGTCATTCTTCATCATTCGCACCTGCGCCAGCAGGTCGCGGATCTGCGAGTCGCGAGGGTCCTCGCGCTCCGAGACGTTGCGTCCGCGCTCGATGTGCCAGCGCATGGTCCACGCGCCACCGGCCGCGGTACCAATACAGGCGAGGAACGCCAGGACGGAGAAGAGAATTGACATAATTTAAAAATATCGCTCGTGAGCCCCGAAAATAGGGGACTCTGCGCCCGAATTCCTTGGCCTGGTTCTCAGATTACGTGCAATTCCGCCGCCCATCTGGGTCTGCGCGCCGAAACCGAGAAGCAATTCCGGCCCGCCATGGTCGGCACCTGTCCGACGACGGGTCAGGATAGCTGGGTGCTTGAATGATCGGATACGCACAGTGCCTGGTAGGTTCCGGTCCGGGCGGCCGTGGAGTATGCGACCTTGTTCCTGCCATCGTTTTTCGCGTTGTACATCGCGCGGTCCGCGGCCACGAGGACCGTTTCCGGATGCGTGTCGTGGGTCGGCAGGGTCGAAGTCACGCCAATGCTGACGGTCACGCAACGGTGGTCCTTCGCACCCTTGTGGGGTATGCCCAGTCCTTCGACCGTCGCGCGAATGTGTTCCGCGATCTTCAGGCCGCCTTCGAGGGGCGTGTCGCCGAGCACCACGATGAATTCCTCGCCACCATAACGAGAGACCAGGTCTGACGCTCGGCCGACCGCGCGCCGAATGGCCTGCGCGACGAGTTTCAGGCAGGTGTCGCCTTTCTGGTGACCGTAGTTGTCGTTGTAGGCCTTGAAGTTGTCGATGTCGATGATCAGGATGCAGATCGGCGTCTTGTCGCGCAGGGCGCCCTGCCACGCGCGCGCCAGGAACTCCGCGAACCAGCGGCGGTTCGCGAGGCCGGTCAGGCTGTCTTCGCGGCTTAGCCGCTCGAGCGTCGCATTTGCTTCCTTCAGTTCCTCGGTGCGCTTTTCGATTTCCTTTTCCCGGTTCGCGATGACGTAGATCAGTTCACCGCGGAGCTTCTCACCCTGCTGCACCGATTTGCGCAGCTTTCGATACGTCGTACGCAGGCGTTGGTCGAGAGACCCCAGGTGGTCGAATATCGTCAGGACCTCGCGGGGCGCGTCGGCCGGCGGTCGGGGTACTTCCTGGTTCATGTTCAGGTCGAAATTACGCACCGAGGCATCCAGCGACTTGAGCGGATCGGACAAGGAGTGCACCAGGGCCAGTGCGAGGCAGATCGAAATCAGCAGAGCGCCGACGAGCCAGGTCAGCGCCACGCCATATTCCTCCAGCAACGCGGCCTCGATCTTGTTCAGGGGGCGGAAGAGCAGCAGTTGCCAGCCGCTCCGCAGCATGTGCCGTGTCGCCAGGTATCGCGAAGCATCATTCGTGGCGTCGTCGGGCAGGCTGAAGTTGAATACCTGCCCCGACGCGGCATGCGGGTCGACGACGACGGAGTCTTCGGCGAGTTTGTCGCCTTTTGAGAAGGCGGAATCATCGCTCGAGTACATGACGTGGCCGACCCGGTCGACGATGATGGCGCCAAAGCCGCCGGATCTGTGCATCAGTTGCTGTGCGCGAGTCAGGCCGCTCAAGTCGTAGAACGCCACGATCGCGCCGACCGGTGTGCTCGAATCATCCAATATGGGTACGCTGATGGCCGTCACGAGTGGCCCGTCGCCGCCGGGTTTCTTGAGTCCGTCAGAAATATAGGCCTCGCCTGTTTCAAGCGGGCGGGTTACGAACTCCTTGGCCGGATTCGCGGGTACCATTGTCGTCGACGTTTCGATGGATTCGCCGGTCTGGCGAGTCGTGGCGACGATGCGGCCCTGTCGGTCGGTTACCAGCATGACCCGGATGCCCCGCATGTTTCGATGCACCTTGATCAGCGGATCGACGATGGTTGCGGCGACTGCGTTGCCGCCCGACGCGAGGCTCGGCCGAACCTGGCTCGCCGCATCCGTCAGTTCCGCCAGATATCCCTGCAGGAAGAAGTCCGCCAAGCCGCCGATGGTTTCCGCCTGCGATCGCAGGATCGTCGCAGTCGTTTCCAGGCGCTCGTTCGTCGCTCTCTCGGACAACACAAGTGCCAGCGAAATCAACGGCAGGGTCGTCGCCAGAACGAATGCCACGAGCATCCGGCCGCGTAGTGAAGGAAGCTGCAGGAATTGCAGGCGGCGCGGAAGATGTTTTCCGGAAACCAGCAACACAGTCGCATAGAAGCCGAGCAGGCAGAATAGCCCGAATCCGGCCGCGGCAATCCAGGTCGGCCAATTGAGGCCGAAATCGGCGCTCGTGCCGATGCCGGGCAGCAAGTTGTTCATCGCGCGTTCACGACTATTCGCACCGAGTACAGTTCGGGGGACTAGTAGCGTACCCGGGCGATCCGGGCCATGATGCGACTTATGTCGTATTTTAGGCGTGCGACGGCTGAGGGCGGTGGCGCAGGCGCCGGGTGGAGGCGTTTATCCGGTCATCGCACCCAGTTCCTCGTCGCCAATTTCCAGCTGCTCCCGAATGCGCATCAGCCCCCGTCGCACGCGTGTCTTGACGGTGCCGAGCGGGATGTCCAGCTGGTCGGCAATCTCGCTGTGGCTATAGCCTTCGTACAAAGACATCGACAGGATCGACCGGTGCTGGTCCGGCATTTCGTCCAGGACCCGCTCAACGCAGTCCATTTCCGCGGACTCTTCCAGCCGGGCCGGGACGGCCGGCTGGATCGGCGCCGCTTCGTCGGCATCAAGCGAGTCTGTCTGCGGTCGACGGCCGTTACGCCGGATGCGGTCGATCAGACGACGCCGGGTAATGGTAGAAATAAAAGTAACCTCCGACGCGATCTCCGGCTTGTAACGGTCGGCGCTCGACCAGATCGCGATGAATACGTCTTGAACGGCGTCTTCGGCTTCCGCTGCATTGCCGAGAAACTGCCGCGCCAGGGACCATACGAGTCCGCTGTAGCGGTCCATGCATTGCGCGACGGCGGTTTTGTCGCCTGCGGCAATGCGGACCAGTATTGGCGTGTCGTCCATCGGGATGATGTCTTACCTGGAAGGTGTTACTGACTATTACGGAGCCACGGGCGCGGCGGATCACGGCAACCGGCGGTTCCGGCATGGCCCGCAAGAGATCCAAACGGCGCTGCCGGCCGAATAGCACTAAAGATTGATTTTTTGGGCCGCTGCGCGGTACGGAGGCAACATGACGCAAGCCAACCCATTCGTGGCAGAACTGCTGGAAAGAGGTGCAGCCGGATTCGCGGGGTATGCGACGGGGCTGCTGCTTGAGCGCGATGAGGGTATTAGCCAGCGTTATGAGCCCGATGCGTTTGGCACGTGGAAGGCGCACCTGACCCAACGCATCATTGAATTGGCGGCGGCGCTGGCGACGGGTGAACCAAGGCTATTCGTGGCTCGCCTGCACTGGTCGCGCAAGGCCTTCGAGGCGCGTGGCCACGACGTCGAAGATTTGCAGCTCAGTCTGTTGGCTCTGCGTGACGTGATGAGCCAGAACATGCCGAGTGATGCCGCCGCGGAATGCGACGCGTATATCGACGCGGCCTTGAACGCTCTGAAGAACGAACCACCCGAGATCGACGCGTCCGAGCTGGATCCCGATGTCCCGCATGACCGCGTCGCTTTGCGTTATCTGCAGCAGGTACTCGAAGGTAATGTTGCGGGTGCGATCGAGACGGTCAAGCGTGCCGCTGGCAGCGGGTTAGGCGTTGCCGACGTCTACCTCGACATCCTGCTGCCGGCGCAGCGGGAGATTGGCAGGCTCTGGCATCTCGGCGAAGTCACCATCTCGGAAGAACATCTCGTCACCGCGACGACCCAGCGAACGATGTCGGTGCTGTCCAATGCCGAGTCGGATATCGCGCCGAACGGCAAGACCATGGTCGCTGCCGCCGTTGCCGGCAATGTTCACGACATCGGTTTGCGCGCCGTGTCAGACCTGTTTCAGTTGCAGGGCTGGCGCGCGATATTCGTCGGTTCGGATATCCCGTCGGGCGAACTGCCGAACACGCTGAGCTACTTCGACGCTGACGTTGTGCTGCTGGGGGCGACACTCAGCACGCAGATTCAGAAAGTGGCTGAGACCATTCGTGTTATTCGGGATCGGTGCGAACGCGACGTCAAGATTATCGTCGGCGGAGCAGCGTTCGACGAAGCGCCCGATCTCTGGCGTCGCGTCGGCAGCGATGGTTACTCGCAGACGGTCGACGGTGCCGTCGATTTGGGCAGCAGGCTGGCCGGTCTTCGGGCGGCCTGAAATCCACAATTCCGTGTGGGAGTTTCGCGGCCGATCGAGGCCTTCTTTCGCGACCGAGGCCCAACCGGGTCAGGAGTCGGTGTGGGATTATCCGCGACCGCCAGCACTCGTTCCCGATAGTCGCCGCGTCATGGTCAAGAGCGGTTCGTTGACGATAGCCGAGTCGGATCGATGTTTTCGTGTACTCGAAACGGCCAGCCCCCCGACTTTCTATATCCCGCCGGAACATGTCGACCTGAAGGCATTAATTCACGCAGCGGGTGCATCGTTCTGTGAATGGAAGGGTGAGGCTGAATACTGGACACTCGCGAACGCGCTACCTCGAGCGGATGCAATCGGTTGGAGTTATCCTCGGCCACTACCTGCTTTCGCGGAAATCGCCGACTACTATTCGTTCTATCCCGCCAAAGTCGAGTGTTTCGTCGATGGCGAACGCGTGCGTCCCCAACCCGGCGGGTTCTATGGCGGTTGGGTAACGGACGAAGTTGTGGGGCCGTTCAAGGGCGATCCAGGCACGGGGGGCTGGTAGCGGTGTCAGCCGACGCCGGTCGCGGCCACGCTGTATTCCCGGACGCGACGCTGCAGTTCGTCGTCGTGGGATAGCGGTGACGAGGCTTTCTCCTCGCAGTATTCCCAGTATTTGCCGCTGACGCCCTCCGCGTCGGGAGAACTCGCGAGAAACACATAAGTTTTCGCAGCGCGCTCCGGGTCGGTCATGAACGGGCCCATCAACCAGACGCCGAGCTTGAAGACGCCACGGACGTGTCGGTAGACGTTCGTCTTGACGAAGTAGCCGGGCGATACTGCGTTGATCGTTACGCCGGTTCCCTCCAACTCGCGCGCCATGTCGTAAGTGAAACAGACCATCGCGAGTTTCGCCCGGTGATAGGCGACGAAAGCACCGTTATTCGAGAACTGGCGTCCCTTCCAGACGTTCTCGCATTTCATGTCATCGAAATCGAGGCCCTTGCCGGCTTTGTGCGCATCGGAAGAAATCTGGATGATCCGCGCGGGCGCGCTGGCCTTCAGTTTGTCGAGCAGCAGGTGTGTCAGCAGGTAGTGGCCGAGATGCATCGTGGCCATGTGTTGTTCGTGACCTTCGGCACTCAGCCGGTATTCGGGATCGGTCAGGCCGGCGTTATTGATCAGCACGTGCAGATCTTCGTAGTGGCCGTTGACGTGTGCGGCCAGTTGCCGGATTTCCTCGAATGAAGACACATCACAACCGATGAACTCGAGATTATCGTTGTTGGACAGTGCTGCGATCTCGTCGCGAGCTGCCTGGCCTTCCTCGATTTCGCGGTCCACCAGGATCAGCGTCGCGCCCTGCACCGCCAGCTCGCGCGCTGTGATCCTGCCCATGCCGCTGGCGCTGCCGGTGATCAGGCAGGTTTTGCCTCGCATCGTCTTCATGGAGTCTCGGTCCGGGCCAATCCGTGGGCGATGTCGCGAGGATTCGTCGGCTTCGGTCGCACGGAACGCTCGGTTAGTCTTTCGCGACGAATTCGCCGTCGCGCTGCGGCATATGTCCCGGCGACTTGATGCGCACGATCACCGCGAGCAGGACCACGACAGCATTCAGCGCGCCGATCAGGGCGAACGGGGCAGCCGGGCCGATCGAATCGAACAGCCGCCCGCCGAGTCCCGACGCGACGAAGATGCCGATCGCACCGCACATGTTGAACGCGCCGATGACGGCGCCACGACTCAGGCGCGGCGCCTCCTGGCTGATCAGCGTCGTCGCGCCGAAGAATGCGCTGATCTGACCGACGCCGAGCAACAGGAAGTAGGGGGTGGCTTCTGCCGACAGGGGATCGTCGACCAGCCACATCGAGCTGTAACCGATCGCCGCCATCGCCATGCAGAAGATTACGCCCGACACGCGGTTGAACCGATCCATGAACGAACCGAGTATCGCGAGCCAAACCAGCGCAGCGGCCGACGCTATACCGAAAATACCCGCGCCGCGCGCGGATGCAACGGCTGGATCCATGCCCTGATTCACGCCCGCAACGGCCCCCCACAGAACCGTGAACGTGCCGAGTATTACGAGATCGCTGCGCGCGACGAATGCCGCCGCGTACGACAAGGCGATGCGCGGATTCCGGATTGCCTCGGCGTAACCGCTCGCAATGAGTTCTTTGACGGGCAGGCGTTCCTCGTGTGCCGCGGGCGTGCCCTTGCTCAAACCAAGCAGGTAGATCACCGATGAGATTGCGCATGCGGCGAACACGACGATGTGTACGATCTTCGTGGTCGTCATCGCATCGTAGCCCGCATCGATCAGCGCAGGTGGCACGAATCTACCGAACAGCACCGTGACACAGATGACGCCGAGGCCATTGAAGACGCCCGTCAGTGCGACGAACTTCCCGCGCGAGCGGTCCCGCGGATAGTCGGCGACGATCGTGCCGAGCATGCCGGTCGAAGCGCCCAGGCCGGCCGCATAAATGGCGCGGTAAGCGATGAGTTCGGGCATCGAGGTCGCGAACGGGTACAGCAGGTAGCCGACGCCCATCACCAACATGCCGACGGCGAATACCTCGCGTCGCCCGATACGATCTGCCAGGACGCCGACGACGCCGAAGATCAGCAGCTGGACTATTTCAGTGACGATGACGAGGTCGCCGCTGATCGTGCCCTGCTCGGTGGTCGGAATGCCAAAATTGGCATTGAGTACGAGCGCCGTGCCGGTCGAGACGAACGTCAGCAGGCCGATGGTCGCGAAGGCCGCGTAGCAGAATACCATCGCGTTGCTAGCCGTGATGCCCGGCTGCAGCGATACGAACAGGAACTTGTTGTTGGTGCTTGGTTCGTTCATGAAGCTACTTTCCGGGCTCCCAGTCGCTGTGCAGGGCAAGGCGCCACATGTACCGGTGGCGGTCGTAGTCGGAGTTAGGGCTGTGCTGCACCGCTCGGTTGTCCCACACCAGCAGAGACTTGTTGCGGTAGCGCACCCGGCACCTGAAGACGTCCTGCAGAGAATGCTGTTTCAGCATGTTCAGGATCGCGTCACTTTCTGCCTTACGCAGGCCCTTGATCGAAACGGTCCACGCCTGGTTGATGTAGAGCATTTTGCGGCCGGTTTCGGGGTGCTTGCAGACGAGGGGATGTTCGACAGGCGGGAACTTCTCGCGCATCTTCGCCATTCTTTCGAGGCTTTCCGTCGTCCCGATCGACATATGGCCCGAATTCAGTCCGTAGAAGAGGACGTCGTGCACGGCGACCTTGTCTTCGAGGAATGCCTGCATCGCCGGCGACAACGCGTCGTATGACAGGTAATTGCTGGCGAACAGCGTATCGCCGCCGGCTTCCGGAACATCGACTGCATACAGCATCGCGCCGAAACTCGGATTCTTTTGATAGGTGTGGTCGGCATGCCAGCCGAGCTGTTGAGTCGACAGCGACTTGGAATTGCGCGGGGCGCCCTTGAAATAATAGACACCCGGCGTCTCCGTCTGGTTTGGCAGAAATGGCTCGTCCTCGAGTTTGCCAAACCGGTTGCCGAACGCGGCGAACTCTTCCTTCGTCAGTTCCTGATCGTGGAACATCAGCGCCTGGTATTCGAGGAATGCGTCGTGGATTTGCGCGAAGGTGTCGTCGTCAAGGTTCGCGAGGTCGACGCCGAGGATCTCGCAGCCCAAGGCCCCCGTCAGGGGACGAATGTCGATCTGCGTCGACTCCTTGTGTTCTTGGGGTTCGGCCATTTGTCTATTCTCCTTGACGATTGCGCGTACGCGAGATTCAACTGCGTTCGCGCCCATACGTCGGATTTGGTGGGCCCGCCAGGACTCGAACCTGGGACCAAGGGATTATGAGTCCCCTGCTCTAACCAACTGAGCTACAGGCCCTTTTCGTGTCGCTCGGGCTCGCGATTTTAGCAGTACGGGCGATGGTGTGCAGGTATACTTTGCCGCACGGCGCTGCCATGTCCGCGCCGCTTGCTCATACATTCGGGGAACAGAGACACCATGAATCGTCGCACCCAGGACTTACCGCCTCTGACAGGATTTGCGAGCGTCATCCGCGACTTGCGTTACAACGAGTTCTTTCG
>CAZISL010000211.1:0-5890 GCA_964541975.1 uncultured Chromatiaceae bacterium
CAGCTCATCGAGTTCGGCGAGGTGCAGCGTGGGCTACTTGGCGTCAGCATCAGCGACTTCAGCGCCGACACAGCGGAAGCTTTCGGTATCGACAAGGACGTCGAAGGCGCACTCGTTCAGGAAGTCGTGCCCGAATCGGCCGCAGAAGCCGCCGGCATCCAGGTCGGCGACGTCATCACGGCCATCGACGGCGAATCCGTCAACGGTGCATCGGACCTGCGCACAACGATCGGGCTACGCCGCAGCGGCGAAGCCATTCGCATCGATTTGATTCGTGATGGCAAGAAGCGCTCGCTGACCGCGAAGCTCATGGAACTGGCGTCCAGCGCGCAGGTGGCCGCCGAAGACATTCACCCGAGCCTGGCCGGCGCCGAGTTGAGCAACTACGACGGCCGCACGCTCGATTTCAACTCGCCGGGTGTTCTGGTCGAGTCCGTCGTTCCCGGAAGTCCGGCTGCGCAGCGCGGGCTCCGCGCCAACGACATCATCGTCACGATCAACCGGCAGCGGGTGAATACCGTTGACGATTTGAGCAACGTCGCCGAAGGTCAGGGGTTGCTGATTCTCGGCCTGCGTCGCGGGCAAAGGGACCTGCTGTTGCAGATTCGCTGACGTCGAAACGCCCGGCGACGGAAGTCGCCGGGCGGGTCAGGTTGCGGCCGGCACGCAGTTGGCCGCGGGCTCGGTCGCCGCTGCACCGTCGAGCAGCTCGTCGAATCGCCGGCGCCGCTCGTCCGGGTCCAGTTTCGCCAGCGCCGCGACGGCCGCATAGAAAGCCTGTAAACGACCACCGGATTGTTGCAGCAATATGCCGAACGCGGGCACGTACTCGTCGTACGTCGCGAACGACACGAGACGCGCATTGTTCAATGCGCCCTCGAACCAATGGTCGAAGTACGGTGGCTCAACCCAGCCCTCGCGGAGTTTTCGATACGCCGCCGCGAGGTCGGCGAACACCGCCGCCTTCTGCATCCTGAGCTCGTCCGGGGACCGGTCGCTCGAGTACAGTGACTCAAGGCGCTCGCGATGCTCGGCCAACAGCGCCAGCACTCGCGACCGCCGCTGTATCGATCGGTCGTAGCGGCACAGATCCTGCTCGGCACCAACGGTTGCGAGCCACCGACGCAAGCCCTCGAGCTCGACGAAACTCGCGAATCCTTCGTTGAACGTCGAGTCGTCCTTGACGTAAACGCGCTGATGCGCAAGCTCGTGGAAGATCACGCCGGCCAGCTGGAAGTCCGAGTAGCCGATCATCGTATTCAGGATCGGATCCTCGAAGCGCCCGAGCGTCGAATACGCGGCGACGCCGCCGACGAACACATCATCACCGTCCCCGGCCAAGCCGCCTGCGAATCGCCTGGCCTTTGCTTCGTTGAAGTAACCGCGGTAACTGATGCAGCCGGCGACCGGGAAGCACCACGTTCGCGGCTCCAGTGAGAACTCGGGCGCCGCCACCACGTTCCAGACGACATAGGGACGACCGGTATCCGCGTACAGGCGATAACTGCCGTTGTCCGGCAGGCCAAGTTCCGCGTGCGCGAAATCGACGGCACTCGTCGCGATCTCCAGTTTCGCGCGCACGTTCCCGGGCGTGCCTGGATCGTCGAGGACATCCGCGACCGGGCGGCGCTGGCGCATGAGCTCGAGATGACCCATCGATGCCTGCCAGTAGTAGCCGATGCTGCAGCCGCCGATCAGGCTCGTGGCCAGCAGGATCGCGACCGCTGACGAAACACTCCGTCGCGCCGTGCGCCTTGTCATTTGTTTATCCATATTCCGGCTAGAATAAAGTCATGCAGACTTATCTGGTAGGCGGCGCGGTCCGTGATCGATTACTCGGGCTGCCCGTCAGGGAGCGCGACTGGGTCGTCGTCGGCGCCCACGCGGGCGATCTCGAAGCGCTCGGCTACCAGCGCGTGGGGCGATCATTTCCGGTCTATCTCCACCCCGAAACGAAGGAAGAGCATGCGATGGCGCGCACCGAGACCAAGACGGGTCCGGGCTATCGCGGCTTCGAAGTCCGTGCCGACGAAACCGTGACGCTCGAGGAAGACCTCGGCCGCCGTGACCTGACGATCAATGCGATCGCGGAGGATGAGGACGGCCAGTTAGTCGACCCGTACGGCGGCCAGCGCGATATCGATGCGCGCGTACTCCGGCACGTGACCGATGCCTTTCGCGAGGACCCGGTCAGAATCCTGCGCGTCGCCCGGTTCGCTGCGCGCTTCGCCGACCAGGGATTCTCGGTGGCCGACGAAACACTCGACCTGATGCGCGCCATGGTTGACGACGGCGAGGTCGATGCGCTGATCGCGGAACGCGTGTGGAAGGAAACGCAACGCGCGCTGGGCGAGAGGCGGCCGGACGTATTCATCGAGGTGCTGCGGCAAGTCGGCGCACTGCGCGTGATCTACCCGGAAGTCGATGCACTGTTCGGGATCCCGCAGACTGAGCGCTGGCATCCCGAGATCGACGCGGGCGTCCACGTCATGATGACGCTGCGCGTGGCCGCGGAGCTAAACGCGACGCCGGAGGCGCGCTTCGCGGTCCTGGTGCACGACCTCGGCAAAGGAACGACGCCAGCGGACCTGCTGCCGAGCCACATCGGGCACGAGGAGCGCGGCGTCGGACTGATCGAGACGCTCTGCGAACGCATCGGTGTCCCGAATCGCTACCGTCGCCTGGCCATCCTGGTCGCCCGCTATCACGGCGTCTGCCACCGCGCCGCAGAATTGAAACCGAAGACGATCCTGAAGGTGCTGGAAGCGCTCGATGCGTTTCGGAATCGCGCAATGCTGGATGACTTCCTGATCGCGTGCGAGGCCGACGCGCGCGGCCGCACCGGGCTGGAGTCTCGTCCCTACCCGCAGGCGGAGGTGTTTCGCAATGCCCTGACGGCGGCCGCTGCGATCAGTGCCCAGGACGTGGCCCGGGACGGCCTGTCCGGTCCGGCGATCGGCGAAGCCATCCGGCGCGCGCGCATCTCGGCTATCAGCGCGGCAACCGGCGCCGGGCGCGACTGAACCTGCGCCGAATCAGACGAAGAACCAGACCAGGAACGCAGCCAGCACCAGGCGATAGAGCATGAACGGCAACATGCCGATACGATCGATCACGCCAAGAAAGACCTTGATACACGCATAGGCGCTCGCTGCCGCCACCACCAGACCAACGCCGATCGGCAGCCAGTCCACCGGATCCGGCGAACGGGTGAGTTCGACGG
The DNA here is from genome assembly GCA_964541975.1 of uncultured Chromatiaceae bacterium. Lineage (GTDB taxonomy): Bacteria > Pseudomonadota > Gammaproteobacteria > Steroidobacterales > SMWD01. The sequence continues at coordinate 3,224 of CAZISL010000211.1, forward strand.
TTTCGAGGAGGGCCGCGCCGGCGATCGCCGGCATTGCCAGCAGGAACGAGAATCGCGCCGCCGCTTGTCGCGACAGGCCAAGCGCGAGGCCGGCTGTGATCGTAATGCCGGAGCGCGACGTACCGGGTATCAAGGCGACCGCCTGCGCCAGGCCGATCAGCAGCGCAATACCCAAACTGATGCGATGTTCGTCTGCGATCTCCTTCTTGTGCAGATCTGCGACCCAAAGCAGCACGCCGAAGATCGCCGTCGTCGACGCGATCACCAGCGGCGAACGCAGCCGCGTTTCGATGACGTCTTCGAACAGGAATCCGACCAGCACGACCGGGATCGTCGCAATCAGGATCGCCCAGCCGAGGCGCGCGTCCGCCGCATCGTGTTCAAGACCGACGAGCGATCGGCACCACGCGACGACGATCTCCCGAACTTCATCGTGAAAGAACCACAACACCGCGGCCAGCGTGCCGAAATGCACCGCCACATCGAACGCCAGACCCTGGTCGGCCCAACCAAACAACTGAGGAACGAGAATCAGGTGCGCGGAACTCGAGATGGGCAGGAATTCGGTCAGGCCCTGCACGAGCGCCAGCATCGTTGCCTCGATCAGATTCAAACCCGTTCCTCGCTGTCAGTCGGCGCGCGGCCGCGATTGCTGCCGGAGTGTAATGCAATGTCGCGGGAAGTTCGTGACGGAGTTCGATACCAAACGCTCAAAGCCGATGCCGCTGATCAATCGACTCGAACCCGGCGCCGAGCGCAGCATCGCCCTTGCCGAGCCACATGACTTTTAACTTCTCGCCCATTTCAGCGGGCATCATCAATGTCTGCATCTCCCGCGACAGGGTCAGGCGAGCTTGCGTATCCGCACCTCCAGCGGCCATGAACTCATTCTCGATGCCGGCCGCAATCAGGAAGCTGGCCTGCGTCGCATAGCCATCGACGCGCATTCCCGCCGCGACGGCCGCTTCCGCCAGCGCGGTGAAATCGACCCACGCGGTAATGTCCTGCAGCCCGGGATAGAAAAATGGATCCGCGTGCGCGCGGTGGCGGTAGTGACACAACAAGGTCCCGTCGCTGCGTTCCGGCGCATAGAGCTCACGACGTGGCAACCCGTAGTCGATGAACACACCGATACCCGAGCGGAGAACGCTCGCGACCGAGTTCACGAATCCCGGCAATTCCATGCGGACTTCGGACGCGAAACCCGGCGGCAACGCCTGTCCCGTGCCCAACTCGATTCCCGCGATATGTTCGCGCAAGGACATTGGCGCTGGCCGCTCCGCCCATGCGAATCGGCCGCGTTCGATAGAAACGCCCAGCGCATGTGCAGGCTCTTCATCATCTGCGATGCGGAAGCGCGATGCAGCCAGCGCGTCGACGACCTCGTTCGCCAGGACGACGCCGTCGAACGGCGGCGGCAACTCATCGAGCCAGACGACCAGCGGCAGCAAATCGGGTACGCGCTCGCCGAGGGCCTGCCGCTGACGATCGCGCAAATCGGCGCTGACTTCGAGAATCAGGTAGCGGTCCGGCAGGGCGTGATCGCGGGACAGCGTCTCGAGAATGCCGGCGGCCATCGTTCCCGTGCCCGCACCGAATTCGAGGATCTGCTTGCCGGCGCCGCTGACCGGCTCGACGGCGCGCGCAATGCTGCGCGAAAACAGCGACGACACTTCGGGCGCTGTAACGAAGTCTCCCGACTCGCCAAACTTCGTCGCGCCGCCGCTGTAGTAGCCGAGGCCCGGCGCGTATAGAGCGAACTGCATGTACTCGGAGAAATCCAGCCAGCCGTCGGCCGCCCGGATCCGCGAGCGGATCAGTCGGCTCAACTCCTCGCTATGTGCGATGGCGTCCGGGCCGGGTTCGGGGAGTTCCGTCGTAGCGTTCATGATGAAAGATCGCGGCAAGCCAAGTATCTTACACGCCCTGACATCCGCAGCCGCATCGGTGGCCAACAACAGAGTCAAACATGAGCGAAGCGCAACGAACACTGGACGGCCAATGGGTCCTGATCACCGGGGCCGGCAAACGCATCGGCGCCTGCGTCGCGAGGACGCTGCACGCGGCGGGCGCCAACATCGCGATCCACTACCGCGGCTCGAAGGGTCCGGCACTGCAGGTCGCGAACGAATTGAACGACCTGCGCGACGGCTCGGCGATCACGATCGGTGCGGACCTGCTCGACATCGCCAGGCTGCCTGCGGTCGTCGATGAAGTCATCGGTCAGACGGGTCGACTCGATATCCTCATCAACAATGCATCGAGCTTCTACCCGACCCCGGTCGGCGACATTACCGAGGACTAGTGGGACGACCTGATCGGCACAAATCTGAAGGCGCCGCTGTTCCTGTCGCAGGCGTGCGTTCCACACCTTCGAACCGCCGGCGGCACGATCATCAACATCGTCGACATTCACGCGACCCGCCCGCTGCGTCATCATACGATCTATGGTCCGGCGAAGGCCGGGCTCGCCATGCTGACCCGCACACTGGCGCGCGACCTGGCGCCGGGCATCCGCGTCAACGGCGTGTCGCCGGGCGCGATTCTGTGGCCGGAAGACAGCATGACCGATGGGGTCAAGGATTCGATCATCAAACAGGTACCGCTGGCACGACCGGGAGAACCCGAAGACATCGCCGGCTGCATCCTGTACCTGGTGCGCGACGC
>CAZISL010000212.1:0-6936 GCA_964541975.1 uncultured Chromatiaceae bacterium
GTCGAACCCGATGTTGTGGGTCAGGCGCACCGGGTCTCCGCCCGCCAGGTCGCCGAGGAAGACCTCCCAGTTGCGGCCAGGCACGACCTTGACGAACACGTAATGGCGGCCATTGGATGCAGGGTAGGGCGCCCAGTTCATTTCGCCGTTGAAAGTGCGCTGCGTCAGTTCCGTGCCGTCGTGCTTGATCGTGAACACGGTCATCGGGGTCGGCCAGACCTTACCGTACTCGCTCGACCGCCAGGCCCGGAACAGTATGGTCTCGTTGTCCGGCAGGTAGAACGGCGCGCCGGGCTGCCAGTCCTCGGTGAAGGTGATCTGCTGTTCTTCGCTGCCATCCGGGCGCATCCGCCACAGGTTCAGATTGCCGTCGATCTGGCGGCCGAACACGATCCAGTCGCCGTTCGGCGAAATTGACACCTCGGCCTCGTAATATTCGTTGTCGGTGAGCCGCACGATGTTTTCGCCGTTAAGGTCCGCCGTGTACAACTCGGCGCCCTGCGGATACTCGCTCTCGCTCGACCAGTCGCCCAACGGCATGTCCATGCGATCCTTCGTCGAGGTGAAAACGATGCGTTTCTGATCGGGGAAGAAATACGAGCACGCATCCTGGCCGCGATCGTTGATGCGCCGGGATACCTTGCCGTCGTCGGTGAATATATAAGTCAGCGCACCGCCCACGCGCCCGCCTTGCGGCTTCTGCGCATCCGGATCCTGCGTCTGCACGATGAAGTGATAGTCATCCGGCGCATAGTAGGCCTCGGCCGCGGACGGAATATTCGGCACGATCCTGACCGGAAGTTCCTTGCTCTTGTCGATCGGCGGGCCGTCGTAGGGGCTGGCGCCCGAAACGGCGTCCGTGCCCTCGTCTCCGGCTTCTTTGATGTGGCCCCCGGCCCAGCCGACGGCCGCGATCAGCAACGCGGTCACGAAAAATAGCGTGAGATGGAGGCGGCGGGGTGTGCTCATGATGAGAGGCTCCTGTCGATTATCGGTCTCGGAATGGTTTGGCTTTTTCAGTCGTCGGCTGTTTCCAGCCCGGGAAGTGGTCCGCGAACCGCTGGTTGCGGCCGCCGTAGAACAGCGTCGCCTTCGCGGTGCCGCCGTGCCAGAGATCGAATCGCGGGTCGGCATAGCGGTCGAAGAAGGCGGTCAGGCGCGCGTCCAGCGCCGCGACGGTGTCCTGGTGCTCCGGGTCGCCGATGAGGTTGCGTGTCTCGCCAGGGTCGCTGGTCAGGTCGTAGAGTTCATTCGGCTCGGCGAGAAAGCGTTTCGTGAATTTCCAGTCGCGCGTTTGAATGACGCGCGTGTCGATGTACTCGAAGATCACGGTGTCGTCCCAGTCGATGTCGGCACCGGTCAGCGCCCGCGCGAAACTGCGGCCGGGCGTGTTGGCGATCTCGCGGTCGCCCAGGCCCAGGTAGTCGAGCAGGGTCGGAAACAGGTCGAACTCGTCGATCAGCAGTGCGTTGGTTGTTCCGGCCGGCACCTTGCCCGCGTGCCTGATGATCAGCGGGATTTGCATATTCGCCCGGTAGGCCGGGGCCGGTGCGCCCCAGGAGCTGTTGCCCCAAAGTCCGAGCTGGCCGTATGCCGATCCCTGGTCGGACAGGAATACGATGAGCGTGTCTTCGGCGAGGGCGCGGCGGTCCAGCGCGTCGAGCAGTGCGCCGACGCCGTCGTCGACCATCGTCATCTCGGATGCGATCTTGTTCATCGCCCGTTGATTATTCAATGCATCGATCGCGGCCCATGCGTAGGTGCCGCCCGCCACGTTCACCGGCATGCGCATCGTCTTCGCCCATTCGCGCAGGTAGGTGTGCACTGGGTACTGCATCGCCGGCGGGTTTGCAGCGTAGTAGTCGGCATGCCGGTTTCGCGGTGGTTCGTTGACGGTTGGCGGCAGGATGTAGGGCCCGTTGTACGACACCATCAGTAAGAATGGTTGTTCGCCGTCCTGTTGTTCAATGAAATCGACGGAGCGTCGTGTCCAGTAGTCCGTGATGTGCATGCCAAGCTTGGCGACATTCAATGTTTCGCCGTTGTCCGTGACCTCGACGTCGACGAAGCTCTCGGTATGGCCGCCGCGAAACGTCACCCAGTAATCGAAACCGAGCTGGGGGCGCTCGTGTGTTCCGAGGTGATACTTGCCGACCATGCCGGTGCGATAGCCGGCATCCGCCAGCGTCTGCGGCAGGTTCCGGTATTCTTCGATGGCGGACCAGTTCGCGAGCTGGTAGCGTCCGGGCAGGCCGTTGTGCACGCCGGTCTGCGACGGTAGCAGTCCCGTGAGTAAAGTTGCCCGCGTCGGCGAGCACACGCCGCTGGTCGCATACGCGTGCTCGAACAGCACGCCTTCGTCAGCGAGCCGGTCGATGTTGGGCGTCCGGATATCTTCGTTACCGTAGGCGCCGAGCAAACCGGGGCTCTGGTTGTCGGTCACGATCAGCAGCAGATTCGGCCGGCTGGCCGCAAGCGCGCTCGCCGTCGGCAGCAGCGCGATGAGCGATAGCGTCGCGAGCAGGCCACGCAGGCACTCGCCCGCTTGCGGTATCCGATCCAAGGGTACGGCTCCTTTATTTATTGACGGTTATCGCCCCGCACACGCGGAAAACAGTAAACTGCTTTGCAGTTCACGACAATGGGTCCGACCGGAACGGAGAATAAAAAAATGCGAAATCTCATCACGATATTGGTTTGCTGTGCTTGTGTGTCCACGGCTCACGCGCAGTTCGGGCCGCCGCCGCTCAGCGAGATCGGCAAGAAGATCCAGGCGGCCGTCGACAGCGATATCCGCACCGCGGAGGAGAAGGAGCGCGATGCCAATCGGATGCCGCGCCAGACCCTGGAGTTTTTCGGGCTGCGCGAGGACATGCGGGTCGTGGAACTCATTCCGTCCGGGGGGTGGTACACGAAGATCATCGCTCCCGTCGTCGCCGAGCAGGGCAAGTTATACCTTGCCGTAGGCACTCGGCGGATCGGCGCGGTGCTCGAGGCGCATGAAGAGCTGTCGAAGGCCGAGGTACTCGAGTCGGATGCGAAACTGACGCCCACGGACGTCATGGGTTTGTTTGAACTCAACGAGTTCAGCCTGGGCATCGATGACGCGGATCTCGTGCTGACGTTCCGCAACCTGCACAACTTCACGCCCGAGTCCCGTGCGCATATGAACAAGGCTGTATTCGCAGCGCTGAAACCCGGTGGGCTCTATGGCGTCATCGATCACACGCGGCGGCACAACGAACCCGGTACGCAGGAAAACTGGCGTCGCATGGACCCGGTGCTCGCGATTCTGGAGATCCAGGCCGCCGGTTTCGAGCTGGTCGACTTCATCGACCTGCACTATCGACCGGACGACGAGCTGCGCTACGAGGTCGGTCGCAAGACCGTGACCGGCAATACGGATCGTTTTACCTTACTGTTCCGCAAGCCGGAGTAGGTATCGGCAGTCATTTGAACGGCAGCATTAGCATCCCGGGGAGTCGCGTAACCTGGCGGGGATCGCGATAGTTTTTCAGGCCAATCGTCATCCCGGTCTGCCCCTCCCGCGGTTGTGCGCGATAAGTCCCGCACAGCCGGTCCCACCATGGCAGGTTGAAGCCGAAATTGCTGTTGGATTCATCGGTCTCGACGGAATGATGGACCCGGTGCATGTCCGGGGTCACCACGAACAGGCGCAATACCCGGTCAACGGCGACCGGTAGCCTGATATTGCCGTGATTGAACATCGCGGTCGCATTGAGAATCACTTCGAAAATCACGACGGCGATGACCGGTGGTCCGAGCACCAGGATCGTCGCGAACTTGATCAGCATCGAGATGATGATTTCCAGCGGATGGAAGCGCGTGCCGGTCGTGACGTCGTAATCCGGGTCGGCATGATGCACGCGGTGCAGCCGCCACAGGATCGGCACCGCGTGGAACATCACGTGCTGCAGATAGATCACGAAGTCGATCGTGACGATCGAGATGATCACCGCCGCCGGCAGCGGCACCGTGGACATATTGAGTAATCCCCATCCCTGCTGACCGGCGAGCGAGGCCACGCCGACCGCGGCCGCCGGGAACAGCAGCCGCAGGATCAGGGTATTCAGCACCACCATGCCGAGGTTATTGGTCCAGCGAACCAGTCTCGAGAACGCCGGCACGCGGCGGGGCGCCAGTCGTTCCCAGATCGCGACGGCCGCGAAGACGCCGAAGAAGAAGCCCAGGCGTATGGTGATTTCGTGTTCCATGCTGCGATGCCGTTGTTGGGCTAATTGTCGCGTCGCATCGGCTGACGCCTGCCGTACGTCAGTGACCGCCAGATCCATTCGAACGGGCCGAACCGGAAGCGGGCCAGCCACCAGTTGCTGAATAAAATCTGGACGGCCCAGACCAATGCGACAAAGAGATACAGATAGTAACCGGTGAAGCTCCCGTAGAGTCCGAGACCGATCGTATAAAAGAGTAGTCCGCAGAGTATCGACTGTCCGAGATAGTTCGACAGCGCCATGCGCCCCACCGCAGAGATCCGCATCGCGACCCGGCTGTCAGGGAACGACCGACAAAACAGCAGGATTGCGCCGAGGTGGCCGAGCGCCACCGCGATTCTGCGTACATCGTAGAACAGCAGGTTGCGTGCCTTCAGGATCGGGTCGAAGTCGGCTGCGATCAGGGTACCCGTATCCCAGGCGGCCAGCGGCAGGCCGATGCCGTAGCCGAGCCCCATCAGCCACCAGTAAGCGCGGGGAGGGGCCTGCAACGTGAAGACGCCGGCGCGATATAGCGCCATGCCGAGCAGCATCGTGCCAAGTGCGTCGAGCAACCAGGACTTGAGGCCGACGACGACCTGCACGACGATGCTCGTCGTCCAGCGTGCGACAAGAAACTCGCCGAGTTCGCCGCGACTGTTGATGCGCATCGATTCCTGTATCTCGGGATCCGCGAGGTCCGGATGCGCGCGCTTTTCCTTTCGCTCCCACGCCGCGAGGCGCGAGGCCGTGGCTTCGTCGAGCTGATCGCGTGCGATCCCGTCGGCCTGTACGGCGAAATACTCCTGTTGCAGCTGGATCGATTCGCGCCATTCGAATGCGCGCAGCGTGGCCTGCAGTGCGAAGACCACGAGCGCACACAGCAGCAGGTTGCGCGCGCCGAGCCGACGGAGAGGGTAGAGCAGCAATCCGCACAGCGCGTAGATGAACAGGATATCCGCGGCCCACAGCAGCACGAATGCGTCGAACAGCCCGAATGCCATCAGCAGGAAGATTCGACGATAGTAGATCCGCCCGACCGGCGTGTCGGGGGCGCCTGCCTGCAGACGGCCGACCATCAGCAGCATGCCCGCGCCGAACAGCATCGAGAACAGGCCGCGCTGGCTGCCTTCGAACAGGGTATGCACGAGCGCCCAGGTTTGCAGCGGCGCCCCGGCCCAATCGGCCGCAGCGGGCGGATAGTCGGAAATGGCCTGCGGTCCGGCGAACGACCAGATGTTCATCAGCAGGATGCCAAGCACGGCGAAGCCACGCGTGGCGTCCAGCGCGTGGATGCGCTCGGCTGCGCTGACGGGTTCAGTCATCGCCCGGGCCATCGCCCGCGTCACAGGTTAATCGCGCCTGTCTGCCACATATCGAAACTCATTCAGGTGAATTCTCAAGTCAGGCGGCAGTCTACGGTTTACTGTGACTTGCTCGCACCATAACCGCCGCTTATGTCTATCAGCTGAACTTCCGTCGCCGGCGCTGAGTCGCGATTCTACAGGCGCGCAGCTGGCCGGCGCTCGGTCCACGTATGGGGCTGCCGGGTTGCAGCCGCCCTGTAAGCGATTGATAATCCAGACGGTTCGGGAGTGGGAGTGGGGCCGTAGCTCAGCTGGGAGAGCGTCGCGTTCGCAATGCGAAGGTCGGGAGTTCGATCCTCCTCGGCTCCACCACTAGATCTTGCTCTCGTCCCATAATGTGACGCATTCCATACTTCGAGCGTCCCGCACAGTTTATGTTCACGCAGTACGGGAGTTGTATGGTGTGGTGTCGTAATGAGTTGGATTGACCTCTTAAAGCGTGGTATCGGCTTCAGGAAGAAGTCGGCGTCGACGCCGCCGATCAGGACCGTCAGGGATCCTGCCGAAGTCCGTCAGGAGAGGCTTGCTCAGCGGGCTCAGAAAGAGGAAGCATTGCCTCAGGTGAAACCGCCTCCTGGCACGAGGAAGGTGGTAGCGGCCGTAGATCCGAACAAGAAAGAGCTGGACTTGTTCGATACGGGTTCTCTGGAGATCGCGATCGAATCCGGTGACAGCGACAATCCATACGATACCCAGACATGGCAGGTAAACACACCGCAGGGCCCACGCCGCGTCGACGACCTGAGCGCCGTCAACAAGGATCGCAAGTCGGGCGAGCCCGACAATCCCTACGACACGATCGTTACCAAGAAAGGCTGGTAACCGGTCGAGATTATAGGTAGCTGAATACGAACGGGGCCGCGTCGCTGGTGACAGTGACGCGGCCCCGTTTTATTTGTATTCGGAATTAAAGTCGCAGACCGCCGTCGATTTCGAAGCAGCGGCCCGATACGTAGTCGTTCTGGAAAATGAATTCGACGGTTTGCGCGATTTCGTCGGGTTGGCCCATCCGGCGCAGCGGAATGCCCGACGTCAGCTTGTTGCGCGCTTCTTCTTTCATCCCCATCACCATCTCCGTCTCGATGAAGCCCGGCGCGACGCACGCGGCGCGGATGCCGAACCGTGCGAGTTCCTTCGCCCAGGCGACGGCCATGGCCTGCACGCCCGCCTTGGCAGCCGAGTAGTTCGTCTGTCCCATATTGCCTGCGCGAGAAATGCTCGAGATGTTGACGATGACGCCCTTCGAGCCGGTCTCGATCATGCGTTGTGCCGCTTCGCGTCCGCACAGGAATACGCCGGTCAGGTTCACGTCGATGACCTGCTGCCAGTGTTCCAGC
>CAZISL010000213.1:0-14864 GCA_964541975.1 uncultured Chromatiaceae bacterium
GACGGGGGGCCGAACGGAATCGTGGGTGGCTTTGGACCCATGGCGAGTAACCCGGACGAAAACAAGAACTCGGGCGAAACCGACGACATCCTGCACCTGGCCGCCTGCAAGGATTGCCATGGCCCCGTCGACACGTTCGACCTGAACGGGTCGCAGGCCGACGTGCACGCGCGCTGGGAGGCTCTCGGCGCCCTGCTGCTGTCCGCCAACGACGGCGTACTCCCGGGCGCCAAGGCCGGCGACAAGTGTGCAACCTGTCACCGCGGCGGCACGCTGCCGTTCGACGACGACCCGAGACTCGTGCTCGAAAACGCCTACACGAACTACAAGCTGGTCAAGAATGACCGCTCGTGGGGCGTTCACAACCCGCGCTACGTGCGTAAGCTACTGGAGGATTCCATCGCGTCCGTACAGGCCTACCTGGCCGCCCACGGAAGCGCCGACTGAATCGACCCGAATCGACCGGAACCCTGTGAACACGCCGTCTGCGGGGATTTGCCCGCACGCGGGGCGCGCGCTACAGTTCTGCGTCTGGAAATTCGACCGGCTGACTAAAGGACAACAAAATGCCTGTCATGCAAACCTCGGACCTGACCCCACGCGAATACTGGGAGCAGGTCAAAGCAAACCCCAACCGCGCCAAGTTTGGTTTCGGCGACAAGGCCGCGATCATCAATATCGACATGCAGCGCGCCTATACGGACATGGACAACTTCAAGACGGCGTATCAGACCGACCCGAAGCAGATCGACTACATAAACGAGCTTTCGGCGCTGGCACGCTCGAAGAACATGCCGGTTATCTGGACCTACGTCGCCTACATGGACAACGCCGACGACGCCGGCGCCTGGGGCACGCGGACGAACACGCCGGATTCGCTCCAGAATATCAAGGTCGGCGACGAGCGCGCCGAGCTGGATCCGCGCCTGCAGATCGACCACAGCCGGGACGCAGTCATCAACAAGCGCATGGCCAGCGTGTTTCACGACACGCTGATCCCGTCGCTGCTGGTCTGGCACAAGGTCGACACCGTGATCCTGACGGGCGGCAGCACGTCGGGTTGTATTCGCGCGTCCTGCGTCGCGTCGCTATCGACCGGCTACCGCACGATCATCCCGGAAGAATGCGTCGCCGATAAGCACGAAATTCCGCACTTCGCGAACCTGTGCGACATGATGCTCAAGTACGCCGACGTCGAGCCCGTGCAGGCCGTCAAGGACTGGCTGGAAAACCATCCGGGCTGCGAGCCGATCCGCGAAGCGCGCGGCTGCGAATTCTGATCCGGCAACCCCGGCTTTAACAGGGAGTCTTCAGCGATGAAGGAAGATCCAGGCCTGTACGACTACTGGCCCTATGACAACCGCCCCAAGATCACGTGGCCCAACGGCGCCAGGGTCGCCTTCTGGGTAGCGCCGAACATCGAGTTCTACGAACTCGATCCCGCCGTGAACCCACACCGCAAGCCCTGGCCGAAGCCGGCGCCCGACGTCAACGGCTACGCGACGCGGGACTACGGCAACCGGGTCGGACACATGCGCATGATGCGGGTACTCGACAAATACGGCGTGCGCGGATCGATCTCGCTGTCGACGGCGCTGTGCGAACACCATCCCGAGATCATCGAGCTGTGCAAGGAACGCGACTGGGAGTTCTTCAGCCACGGCATCTACAACACGCGCTACACGTACGGCATGGACGAGGCCCAGGAAAAAGCCATGATCCAGGATGCCGTCGACACGATCATGAAACACACCGGACAAAAGTGTTCCGGTTATCTCGCCCCGGCGCTGACGCACACCGATATTACGATGGACCTGTTCGCCGAGGCCGGCGGCATCTACACCTGCGACCTGTTCCACGACGACCAGCCGACGCCGGTGCGCGTGCGCTCGGGTCAGAAATTCATTTCGGTACCCTACTCGCTGGAGATGAACGACACGATCGTCTATGTCGTCAACAAGATCGAGCCGCGGCGCTACGGCGAGATGATCAAGGCGAACTTCGACCGGCTCTATGCGGAAGGCAAGGAAAGCGGTGTAGTCATGTGCGTGCCGTTGCATGGGTACCAGGTCAGCCATCCGCATCGGCTCAAGGCATTCGAGGAAGCGCTCGAATACATCACCGGGCACTCGGACGTCTGGGTCACGACCGGCCGCGAGATCGCGGAACACTACATCGAGAACCACTATGACGAAGCGGTCGCAGACATCGCCGCCAAAGGGGGTGCGTAATGCCGCTTGATCCTTCCTACTTCGATTACCCGCATCGCAGTTATGGCATGGACCATGACTACTACGACTGGTCCATGCTGGTGGACCGCGAGCCGGTCGAGTGGCCGGGCGGCAACAAACTCGCGCTCTGGGTCAACGTCGGTCTGCAGTTCTTCCCGCTGAACCAGGAAGGCAAGCCGTTCCCGCCACCCGGCGGCATGACGACGGCCTACCCGGATCTGCGTCACTACACGCTGCGCGACTACGGCAACCGCGTCGGCATCTATCGCTTTCTAAAGGCGTTCGACAAGTACGGCATCAAGGCCTCGTTCGCGATCAACAGCCGGCTCGCGGAACGCTACCCGTATCTCGTCAACAAGATTGTCGAGCGTGGCGACGAGATGCTGTGCCACGGCTGGGACATGGACACGCCCCACTACGGCGGCATGGACCGGGATGAGGAAGCGGGCATCATCGCGAAGTCCCTGGAAGTATTGCGGTCGGCGACCGGCAAACCGGTCATCGGCTGGATCAGCCCGGGCAAGTCGCAGAGCTTCAATACGCCTGAGCTGCTCGTCGAGAACGGCATCGAGTACATGTGTGACTGGATCAACGACGACATGCCGTTCCAGTTCCGCACGCAGGCTGGCGAGATCACGGCAATGCCGTTGTCGACCGAGCTCGAAGACCGCTTCATCCTGCTGAACAACCTGCACTCGGAATCGGAGTATGCCGACCAGATCGTGGATGCGTTCGACTACCTGTATGCGGAGGCAGACCAGCAGGGCGGACGGATGCTCGCGCTCAACGTCCATCCGTGGATGCTCGGCCAGCCGCATCGTATCGGGAAGCTGGAACAGGTGCTGGAGTACGTCACTAAGCATGACGGCGTCTGGTCCGCCAGTGCCGCCGACATCCGCGCAGCCTGGGTGGCGGCCCAGTAGCCCTGACCACCCGGGTTACAGCGGACGACCTGGTCTCGCGGCTGCAAGGCAGTCTCGGCGCACAACGCGTCATTACGGAAGATTCGCAGCGGCGACTGCTGTCGTCCGACTTTTACCGCGAAGGCGCGACGTGCGTCGCCGCGATTCGCCCCGCGGATACGGAATCGCTCGCGGAAGCCGCGCGCGTGGTCACCGAGGCCGGCTACGCGCTCATCCCGCGTGGCGGTGGCATGTCCTATACCGGGGGCTACACACCGGATACCACATCGGCGGTGATCGTCGATCTCGGGGACATGACCGGCGTCGTCGATTTCAATCCCGAAGACATGACGATCACGGTGCGCGTGGGTACGACCTGGGAAGAAATATATGAAGCGCTTCGACCGCAGGGGCTGCGCCTGCCGTTCTTCGGCACGTTCTCTGGCCGCAGAGCCACGGTCGGCGGCGGCCTGTCCAACGGCGCGGTGTTCTTCGGAACCGCACGCTATGGATCAGCCGCGGACAACACGCTCGGCATCGAAGTCGTCTGCGCCGACGGACGGATCCTGCAGACGGGCCAGGCCGCCTTCCGCAACGGCAAACCCTTCTACCGAACCAACGGTCCCGATCTGACCGGGTTGTTCCTGCACGACTGCGGCGCGCTCGGCATCAAGACGCAGGCAACGCTGAAACTGATCGCGGCGCCGACTCACTATGAACACCTGTCGTTCGCTTTCCCGGACGCACTGGCCGCTGCGGCGGCGCTGTCAGCGATTGCCCGTTCCGGTGCGGCCGAGGAAGCCTATGTCTTCGACCCGGAAACCACGGCCAAGAACATGGCCGGCGGCAACCTGGCGGACGACGTCCGCCGGCTCGGCGATATCGTGACCGGTCAGAGCGGCGTCCTCGAAGGCATCAAGGCCGGGGCACGCGTCGTGGCGGCCGGCAAGCGTATCGTCCCCGAAGAAGCCTATTCGGTGCATCTGACCTGCGCCGGTTACGGTGCTGCGGATGTGCAGGGCGACCGCGATCGCGCCCGCAGGATCCTGGAGGCGCAAGGCGGAGCGGAGATTCCGAATTCGATTCCGCTGGCCGTACGCGCAACGCCCTTCGACAACCTGAACGGCGTGCTCGGCGCCGACGGCGAGCGCTGGGTCGCGTTGAATGCAAAAGTGCCGCACAGCGATGCAGCGAAGATCATCGAGCGATTCGGCGCGCTGCTCGCTCCAGACAGATCGAAGATGGAGACACTCGGCGTCACCGTGTCGACGCTGTTCATCGCCATGGACACGCACGCGTTCAGTTTCGAACCCGTATTTCACTGGCGTGATCGCTGGCTGCCGATGCATCGAGAGGTTCCCGATCCGGCGTATCTGAAAACACTGACGGAGGCGCCGGACAATCCGGAAGCAGCGAAACTCGTCGCAGAGCTTCGCGAGCAGTCGTTGCAGTTGTTCGGCGAGCTGGGCGCGGCCTCGAACCAGATCGGACGTACCTACCCGTATCGAGATAATCTCGAACCGACGACTCGCGCGCTGCTCGATGCGTTGAAGGCCGAACTGGATCCGGCCGGGCTGATGAACCCCGGCGTGCTCGGTTACCGGTAACGCTCGATCGATCCTCCGGTCAACTCCCGGGTCGACCCCTGGGATTCAAAAAATCCGCTATCGCCCGGCGGCGCGGCGCGACTGGTCGATCAACTGTTCCGCCTGCGATTGCACCGAGTCTCCTGCGGGCGCCAGGCTCAGCGCCTTTCTCGCCATCTGCTCAGCCTGGGCGAAGTTAACCTCGTCGAACCTGAGCCTGCCCAGCTCGAGCCAGATCGATGCTTGTTGCGGATCGACGCGGAGCGCGCGCTCGAGCGACGCCGAAGCCTGCTGGTATTCGCCCGCCAGACGTTGCGTTCGCCCCTGCTCGAGCAGCGTGCGACCCGCCGACGACATTGTCGGTTCGAGATCGACGCTTCGGCCGGGCGTCTCGACCGACCCGGATCGCTCACCCGGTTCCGGGGCCGGCGATGCAGTCTGCATCGCGGGACCCGCACATCCTGACAGGACGCCAACAACAGCGGCCGCGACAATCAGCGCTTCGCGCATCAGTTAAACACCTCATCGAGCCAGCGAAACAAGCCGCGTCGCGGTTTACACCCGGTCTTCGCGCCAAGTCGCAGATCCTTTGGCAAAGCCAGCTCGACGACGTCGGCGCAATCCGGCCGCGCCATCAGGCCGGTCGCGTAGTCGATCGGACGAATCTCGAGTTTGGCCGGCACGGGCGCGGCATAGGATGTGGTGTTCAGGTCATTCATGATCGATGTCCAGATCGTCAGGGCGCCCGAAGCCCCCGTCAGTCCGGTCGGGCGATTATCGTCGTAGCCGACCCAGACCACCATGGCATGAGCGGCCGAAAATCCGGCGAACCAACTGTCACGATAGTCGTCGGAGGTACCCGTCTTGCCCGCGACCACCAGGTTCGCAGGCAGGACGCTGCGCGCGTTCCTGCCGGTACCCCGCCGCATGACCTGCACCAACGCCTGGTTCAACTGAAACGTCGCAGCGGGATCGGTGACCTGCTCGATCGCCATCGGGTACCGCTCCAGCGGTACGCCTTCGGCGTCGACGACGGATCGCACGGCGCGCAGCGGCGTCCGGAAACCGGAGTTCGCCAACGTGCCGTAGATCTGCGCGACCTCCAGCGGCGTCATTTCGAACGCACCCAGCAACATCGACGGGTACGGCTGCAGACCGGACGATGCGCCCAACGCGACCAGCGTGTCGGCGACCTGCGCGATACCGACGTCCAGGCCGACGCGTACCGTAGCCAGGTTGAAGGACTCGACGAGTGCACGCAGCAAGGTCACGCTGCCGTGAGTCTCGCCCGTGTAATTGCCGGGCGACCACGTATCGCCATTCTCGAGTTCGACGGTGAGCGGCTCATCCTCCACGATCGACGCGAGCGAATAGTCGCCGCTCTGTAGCGCCGCGAGATAGACGGCCGGTTTGGCGAGCGAGCCGACCGGGCGCCGCGCATTTAACGCGCGATTGAAACCATCGAAACCGGAACGACGATCGCCGACAACCGCCATCACTTCCCCCGATTGCGCGCCTGTCACCACCACCGCACCGGATAACTTCATGTCACCCTCAGCGACGCGGCGATCCAGGCGGTTCAGCCCGTTCGCGAGTTGCGCTTCCGCGGTCGACTGCACGGTCGGATCCAGCGCCGTGAACACTCGCAGACCGGTGCTGGTCAGGTCAGCCTCGCGATACTGATCGGCCAGCTGCGCGCGGACGAGCTGCAGGTATGCCGGGTAATAGCTCGCGCCGGCCTGCTCCCGTTTCCAGACGTCGAGCGGTTTCGCCGAAGCTGTCCGCGACTCCTCGGCGGAAACAACTTCGCTGTCCGCGAGCAGCTGCAGCACCAGGTTCCGGCGTTCGGTCGCCCGCTCCGGGTGTCGCCATGGGTCGTAATACGTCGGTCCCTTGACCAGCGCGACGAGCACGGCCATTTGATGCAGCTCGAGCTCGTCGAGTGGCCGGCTGAAGTAGTACTGGCTGGCCAGGCCAAACCCATGAATGGCCCGCGCGCCATCCTGCCCCATGTAAATCTCATTGATATACGCATTCAGCAAGTCGGCCTTGTCGTAGTGCAGTTCGAGAATCACGGCCATCGCCGCTTCGCGAAGCTTGCGCCAGAGGCTGCGCCGGTTATCGAGGAAGTAATTCTTGACGAGTTGCTGCGTCAGCGTGCTGCCGCCCTGCACCAGTTCGCCGCTCCGCACGTTGACGACGATCGCGCGGAACAGTGCGCGCGGGTCGATGCCGTGGTGCGAATCGAAACGACGATCTTCGACGGCTTTCAACGACGCTTCCAGTAACTCCGGCGTCTGCTCGGGCGACACGATCAGCCGGTCCTCGCCGTGGGTCGGGAAAATACTGCCGATCAACAAGGGATCGATGCGCGCGATCGAGACATCGCGCCGACCGTCGCTGAGCCGTGCAACGCGATCACCGGAAAAATCCACTCGCAGAAACCGGGCATCCTTCTGCTCGTCCCAGAAGCGAAATGATCGCGTCAGCAGCTCGACGCTGCGCCGCGAGCTGCCGAACTCGCCGGGTCGCCGCGGAGATGTCTGAGTGCGTCGGTAGCCGAGCCTGTTGAGCTCCTGATCCAGCGCATCCTTGCGCAGCGACAGGCCCGCATATAGTTCCAGCGGCCGCGCATACACCTGGGCAGGCAAGTCCCAACGTCGCCCGTCGAACTTGCGCGTGACCGTAACGTCCAGGTACAGGAGCCACGCGACAACGATCAGCACCAGCGCGCCGAACACCGTCAGCCAGGGATGTCGCTTAACGAAGCCGGGTTTTTTCTTCGCCCGACTCACGACCCGGTGCACAACTTCAGTTTCATGGTGGGCGCAAGGATACGCGCACGAATCAGTCGATGCGATGCTCTAATTCTGTGTGATCCGCTGGTCCAGCGACTGACCCAGGAACCATTCGTAGAGATCGTCCTCGGCGAATACATCGTCCCAGATCGTGTGGCCGGCGTCAGGAATGATCGTCAGCTCGGCATTGCCGCCCGCCGCTTCCCTGGCCGCGTGCATCTTCTCAGCCGCCGACGGCCAGATCAGCGGATCCTTCTCGCCGTGAAAGATCCACGCCGGGATCTGCGCGGTCGCCTCCGCCTCCTCTTCCTTGCCCCAACCCGAGACGGGTGCAATGGCTGCGAACAGATCGGGGCGAGCGGCCGCCACCGACCAGACTGCTCGTCCGCCGAGGCTGATGCCGCTGAGGTACACCCGGCTCGGGTCGATGCGATAGGTCTCGATGCAATGCTCGATGAAGGCGACGGTCTCTTCGACATTCCACGACCACGCCGATATCTGCGGCGTAATCACGATGAATGGAAAATCGCGACCCGCTTCGATCTGCTGCGCCGGTCCGTACTTCGGCAGCATTCGCAGGTCATTGCCCGACTGCACGATGCCGTGCAGGAAGAACAGGACGGGCCACTCTGTCGAAGCTTCGCCGACCGCGTCGTATTGTTCCGGCAGGTAGATCAGATAATCCATTGTGGCCGAGGGCTCCGCGGCGTCGGCAGATACGATGGAGTCCTGACGTGTGATCTCGTGCACCGAACACGCGGACAGCATCGAACCCGCCAGCATCAGAAGCGTGGCGACTTTGAATAGGTCCTTGAGAATCAAATGCGAGCGGCCCACGGTAACCTCACGTCCCTTGAAGTCAGGCCGCTGAGTATAGCCGCGAACCGCCACTCCCGATGCCGGCTGTAAACACCCCGGTCGCCCGCAGGGCCTGAACAGTTTCGTTGACGCGCTACCGCGAGGCCGCGAGATCTCCTCGACGACGGGACCGGAGCAGTGCAATCACTATCAGCAATACCAGGACGACGGACGCAACGTTCGTCCACTGCCACCCGAGCTGATACAGCAGACCGCCGGCCGACAGTGAAGCCGCACCCATCGTGCAGAACATGATCATGTCGTTGAAGCCCTGAATTCTCGGCGCCTCGTCCTTATGACTCTCGAGCGTCAGCAGTGTCGTGCCGGCGACGAACAGGAAGTTCCATCCGACACCCAGGGCGATCAGCGCGGCCCGATATTGCCAGACCTCGGTGCCACTCGCGGCGATCCCGATGCAAATAACTTGCAGGACGATGCCGAGCCAGAGCATTCGATGGATGCCCAGCCTGGCGACGAGCCAGCCACTGAATAACGAGGGCACGAACATGGCCAGGATATGCGCGCGGATGACCCCGGCCGTGACCTCGGCCGAGTGCTCGTCCATGACATGCATGCTGATCGGCGTCGCGGTCATCAGCAGGCTCATGACTCCGTAACCGGCCGCCGCAGCGACGATCGCCAGCTGGATCGGCCGGCGACGCAGGATGTCGCCGAGCGGCGGGCCATCGTACTCCCCGGAGTCGCCGCCGTTCGCATCCCGCAGCGGCAGGGCAGCCACGAGGATCGCGCCCGCGATGCATACCGGAACGAGTGCGATGAAACTCCCCGAGAAATCAGCGGCCAGCAGATGTCGGGACTCCAGGGCCATCCAGGGCGCAACAATGGCCGCCAGCAAGGTGCCGACCATGACGCCCGACACCGCCCGGCTCGCCATGCTGCTGGGTACGAATTCGACGGCCACGAACCGATACTGCGCGATCACCGCCATGTTGTTGCCGATCATGAAGGTGCCGACGCAGAAACCGACGAACGATTCTGACGAGATCGACACGGCCGCTACGACAGCGCCGCCGCCCGCCCAGACGAGCGACCCGGCAAACACGGCACGGCTGCCGAAACGCCGACGCAGAATCGCCAACGGCCAGGCGGCCGATGCGACGCCGACGATGCCGGTCGTGACGGCCAGAGTCGCCAGTTCCGGCGCCGGGGCGAGCTTCGAACCGACGATTCCCGCCAGCGTCGCTATCGTAATCTGACCGAACGACCCGAGACACTGGGCGACGATCAGCGCGAGCAGTATCAGCTTGCGGGGATGCTCGTCGTCGGCGAGCGGCGTCAACAGCCGGTTCTCTGCGGCTCGCCCTGCCTCATCGATCCCGCACCAGTGGCACGGCCTCGTGAACCCAATTGCCACCGCCAGCGCGCGCGGGCGAAGGGATGACGAGGACTCGATCCAGGCGCATGTCGCGCAGTTTTCTGACGTCGATGCAGCCGAGCCGTTCACCCAACCGGGCCGCCTTGTCGCGATACGCTTTCTCCGGGCCGTCCGTCGCGACGAGCAGCTCATTGCTTTGAGAAGTCGGCGTCAGAACCGGTTGCACGTAGTCGATGACCTGCGCATCTTCTTCGAGCCCCCACAGGATCGTCTTGATCATCGCATTGTCGTGCTTCGGTTCGGTCTGGAAGTTCCTGAAGTGCAGGTTGAAATGGCGGGTGCGATGCTCGTCGATCGGGGTCAACGCGTTCCAGATGATCTGGTCGTAACCGGACGCCATCAGCTGCGTGTTCTTCTGGATCATGCCGATGACGCTGATCTCGATCAGTACGTTGGATTCCGCTCGCTGTTCTTTCGCCTGCGGCGCGTTGACAGCTGTTGTCGATTCCTCGTTCGGGGTCACGGAGTAGGTCTGCGGAATCCTCACGCCCCAGTCCGTCTCCTCGACAGCGAAGATCTGGCTCTGCTCCGGAAGGTGCTTGCCGAAGCTGTGCACGAGGTAGAGGTGCGATGAGTCGGCGAGATTTTCCTTCAGCCGGGCCCAGTTGGCCTTCCAGTCGCGTTGCGTTCGCGTCATGCGCCAGTTCGATTCGTCGCCGTACTCGGGCAGCAGTTCGGGCAACTCCGGACGCTCGTCCTCGCTCATGTCGCCCAGGAAGACCCACGCATATCCATACCGCTCCTGCACCGGGTAGCTGTCGACACGCGCCCGCGCCGGGATCTTCGTATCGTCGCCGAGCGGGGGTATCCGCCTGACCTTACCGTCCCCGCCGAACTCCCAACCGTGGTACGGGCACCGGACGCAACCGTTGACGCGCTTGCCGCGGCCGAGCGATGCGCCGCGATGACAGCACACGTCGCTCAGGCAGGCGATGCGATTCTCGCCGTCGCGAAACAGCACGAAATTGCAGCTGAGCATGCGCACGCGCAGCGGCTCGTCGCCGATCTCGTCGGCGGGCGCGGCAACGTACCAGTTGTTGATGATCACGAATGCGTCCCCATGGCTCGACTATGATTTGACTATGGTTCGACAAATCCTATGGTGCGCCACCCGCCGTTTCAAATACTCGATCTATCTCCGGCGCGTGTACCATCAGTCAACACCACTGGAGATACGGCCCATGCTATACATCGTCGCCCTGCGGGACATCAAAGAGAACGTCGACATTAGGGCGCGCCTTCTGGATCCGCATATGGAACATATCGGCAACTTCCTCGACCGGATAAAACTCGGCGGCCCGCTGTTGCGCGATGCAGGCGAAGGCGTGGCCGGCGGCATGTTGATCGTCGAGGCCGAGTCGGCGCGAGACGTGCGCGACATGGTGGAGGCGGATCCTTACTACCAGGCGGGGCTGTGGGACGAAGTGCGGATCCAGCCATTCAAGGAAATCATCAACGCCTGGAAGCCGGCGTAGTCCGCGGGGACTCTGCGTCTTGTTATATAGCGCCCTCCTGATCGCGCACATCGCCGTGCTCGGTTACTGGCTTGGATCGGAGCTGGTCATCAACAGCACCTATCGCTACGTATCCTGGTCGGCAGGGATGCCGTTCGACGAGCGTAATCGCCTGATGGATCACGTCATGGATGTCGATCAGCACGTGCGTTACGCGCTAATCCTGCAGGCCGGCCTCGGCACGGCGCTCGCCGCGTTGATCGGTTACCTGCCGGGCGGGAACGCGCTGGTCGCAAGCGTGGGCGTCGTTGCCGCCGCATGGCTCGTGCTCGCCGAGGCCACTCATCGTCTGAGGAAGACGTCGGCCGGCCGGAACCTCGCCGCGCTGGACAGGGGCATCAGGTACGTCGCGATCGCCGGGCTGGCCGTCTTCTGCGTCGCCGCGCTGGCTGGCGTAGTCGCGTTGCCACGCTGGCTGTCCTGGAAACTGCTGCTGTTCGCCGGCGTCATCACCTGCGGCGTCGGCATCCGCTGGCAACTGATCCGGTTCTACGTGACGTGGAAGAAGATTGCCGCCGACGGCTCAAACGAAGCCTATGAAGGCGAGATCCGACGAACCTATGTCGCCGCAACCTCGATACTCGGCACCTTGTGGGTCTTCATACTCGGAATAGCGATTCTGAGCTGGTGGAAACCCTGAGCATCGCGCCGCCGGACTACCCTGAAGCGCGCTGACCCGAGACGGCCGACCCTGCACCACGGGGTTCGATCGAGACCGCCACCGACTTGAATGCGGGCGTCTTGCTGCGCGGGTCGGAGTCATGCCCGATCAGCACGTTCGCCTCCGGGAAATAAGCCAATGCGTTGCCCGCCGGCACGCCGAAGGCACGAGCTTCCAAACCTTCCATGCTGCCGCGCGACGATCGCAGATCGACCGCGTCGCCATCCGCGACCCCCAGCTTTTCCATGTCGTCACGATTCATCAGCACGGACCAACGGTTTGTCGTACCACGGTACGAATCATGCTCCTCGTAGATGATCGTGTTGAACTGGCCCTCGCTGCGGACGGTCGCCAACCGGAATGGATACTCGCCCGACGAATCCGCAACGGGAATGTCGGTGACGACGAAGCGAGCGCGCCCGTTCGGCATCCGGAACTCCGGCTCGTGCATCAAACGGCCTTTGATGTGGAACTCGCGCCTCGCGACGTCGATATCCTGAAGCTGCTCCATGCCGGGCACGGTCTTTGCGATTGCCTGCCGGATCGTGCGATGCGACCTGAACTTCGAGAAATCGACCGGCGAGTCTTTCAACAGGGACCGCGCGAGGTCGCACAGGATCGTAACCTCCGGACGGACGTTTGCCAGCCGCGTGATGCCGCCATCGCTGAGACGGACGAAGTTAAACATCGACTCCTGCGTCGTCGGTTCCAGTTCCTCGTCGCGCGCCGCGACCGGCAGGATCAGCGACTCGCTCGTGTCGACGCCATGAATGTGCCCCTTGTTGAGCGTCGTCGTCAGGAACAACTTGAAATCGATCCGATCCATCGCCGCGCCGGCCCATGCCGCGTCGGGCGTCGCCCCGTACAGGTTACCGCCCATGATCAGGGCGGCATCGATGGCGCCCTCGCTCGCCGCCTGCAGGCCCGCCAGCGTGTCGTATCCCGCCGACCGCGGCAGCGAGATAGCGAATTCGCGCTCGATGCGTTCGAAAACTTCGTCGGGCAAAACAGGCTTCACACCGATGGTGCCGATACCCTGGACATTGCTGTGCCCCCGCAACGGCAAGAGCCCGGCGTAACGTTTTCCGATCATGCCCCGCAACAGGGCCAGGTTGCTGATCTGCTCGATGTTCTCGACGCCGTGCGTGTGGTGCGTCATGCCCATGCCCCACGCAAACACCGCGCGCTTCGAATTCGCATACAGTTCCGCCACGCGCTCGATGTCTGCCCGTGGCACGCCGCACGAGGATTCGATCGCCTCCCAGCTGCTCGTCTCGAGGTCGCCCAGGAACGCATCGAACCCATCCGTATGACGCTCGATGAAATCCGGATCGTGCACTCCCCGTTCGACAACGGCCTTCGCGAGCCCTTTCAGCAAAGCGATATCGGTACCAATCCGCGGCTGCAGATAATCCGAGGCGATCCAGGTCCCGCCGGTCAGCATCGACTTCGCGCTCTTCGGCACCGCGAACCGCACGAGCCCCGGCTCCTTCGCCGGATTGATGACGATCACCTGGCCTCCGCGGTCGCGGCAGGCCTTGAGCTTGTGGATGAAGCGCGGATGATTCGACGCCGGGTTGGCGCCGATGACGAAGATCAGGTCGCATTCCGACAGGTCGTCGAGTTCGACGGTCGCGGTGCCCGTACCGATGGTTGCGCCGAGCGCGACACTCGTCGCCTGGTGACAATAGTAGGAACAGTTATTGACGTTGTTCGTGCCGTAGAGACGCGCAAATAGTTGCAGGACGAACCCGGCCTCGTTGGACGATCGGCCCGACGAATAAAAGAAGGTCCGTTGTGCCTCGGTCGCCGCGAAGCGCGCTGCCGCGTGCTCGATCGCCCAGTCCCAGTCGACGACGCGGTAGCGATCCGAGTCAGCCGCCTTGTAGATGGGCTCCCCGAGGCGGCCCATATGTTCCAGCTCCCGGCCCGACAGCTCACGCAGATCGGTAACAGGGTGAGCGAAGACTTCGTCCGGGATGGGCGGCTGGATGTCCGTCGATTGGGCCTGGACGCTCTTGTTACAGACAGACGGGAACTCACCGAGTTCGTTCGTCATGCCGCCGCGCTGGCCGCCCATGCCCAGGCCGCAGGCCTTGCAGGCATTGTGCGCCGTCAGCGCCTTGGCCGAGTTCAGCAGACCTATTCGCCGCGCCGTCTGCAGCAGATACAGGATCTTTTTTCGGCCGCCGCCGACAGGTTCCTTCATGGCAGAATAGCGTACCTTAAGCTGTCCAACGAATACTTAACGGCGCTCTCCTAGTCCCCCTCTTCGGTGCTATCCATCTGGAAATAGGCGACGTACCAGACTTTTGTTTACACGCCCCCCGATCGTTGTGAGACCAAGCAATATACTATCAGGGCGGCTTGTGCGTATGGTCAGCCGGAGGACGGATGTGCGATCCTATCAACCGGTCTGATAAAAAGTCTAAATCGTGCGGGCCGGAGCACATTCGGTTTCCCCGGGGGGGGAGGAAGATGCCGGAATTGAGATCATGTAGACGCAAGGCTGGCGCTACCGCGGTACTGCTGCCGACACTGGCTGCGGTGCCGCTCACGGCGACGGCGACCATCGAAGAGCTGGTTGTCACCACGCGTAAGCGTGAAGAGAATGTGCAGGAAGTCCCGATCGCGGTCGAAGTACTTTCGGCGGACCAGATCGAGCGACAGGGCATTCGGGATCTGACGGACATCGCCAAGCTCTCGCCGAGCGTGCAGTTCGATACCTCTTTCGGCCCTCAGGACACCCGCATCACGATTCGCGGCCTGTCCAATACCCGCGGCCGCTCCAACGTCGCGTTCCTCGTGGACGGCATCGACGTCACGACGGAGAACGTCATTTCCGCCGGCTCCGGCCTGCTGGCCAACCGCCGGCTGCTGAACGACGTAGAACGGATTGAAGTCGTGAAGGGGCCACA
>CAZISL010000214.1:0-6996 GCA_964541975.1 uncultured Chromatiaceae bacterium
TCACCTGCGGCAATCGCTCATAGACCGAATAGAACGCTTCCATGTCCTGCTTCGCCGCATGGAAGATTTCCCGGTCAGGGCGCTCCAGTAGTTGTCGTTGCAGACGCGTCGTATCGAGGTTTGCCAGCACGTCGACCGCGAACTGTCGACCGTCCAGAGCGATCTGGATCAGGCACAGTTGTGGCCAGTAAGTCTGCGTGCGCACGAACTCGGTGTCGCAGGCGATCGAATCGCCGGCGGTGTCGGCCAGGCTGTCGCATAACGCGTCGAGTTGTGGTTGACTGTCGACCAGGTGTGTTGATGTTGTCATGAACCAATTCTAATGCTTGTTTACCTTCGAGCGCTGTTCGGAATTGCAATGCGCAAGCTTGGGCCCGAGGATCTGCCGGACTCCGGGTTCCTGCTCGGCCTGACGCTGGTTGCGTATATCGTCCTGCAGCTGCCGCTCGCCCTGGCCGCCTACGGGCCGAGCAGCGCGATCGTCACGAGCCTCGGTGCGACGGTCCTGTTGCTGGTGACATTTCTGTGGGTGTTGCTCGCGCTGAATGGGTACCGTTCGCGTTACCGGCAAACGCTGACGGCGTTGCTTGGTACCAGCGCACTGCTCAGTCTCTTGTCGATTCCGTTCAGTGTCTGGCGGCAGGCGGCCTATGACATGCAGGCGGCGAGCGCATTGCCGAGCGTGGCCATCTTCGCGATCATGTTGTGGTCTCTCGCGATTGACGGGCACATATTGTCGCGTGCGATGTCACGTCCGTTCGTGATCGGGTTGCTCGTGTCGATCGCCTACTTCCTGTTGCATACGACGGTCCTGTTCGAGTTAATGCCCGACGGTATGCCGATCACCGAGGACTGATCGCACCGATGCATATTCACATCCTCGGCATTTGCGGAACATTCATGGCGGGCGTCGCGGCCATCGCTCGCGCGGCTGGCCACCGGGTGACCGGCGCGGATCAGGGCGTGTACCCGCCGATGAGCGATCAGCTCGCCGCGCTGGGTATCGACATCGTCGAGGGTTACAGCCGCGAGCAGCTCGATCCGGTGCCGGACGTCGTCGTCGTCGGAAATGTCATGACCCGCGGCGTGCCGGTGATCGAAGAACTGCTGAATCGACGCATTCCGTATGCGTCGGGGCCGGAGTGGCTATCGCGCGAGGTGCTCAGGAAGCAGCGCGTGCTTGCCGTCGCCGGGACCCATGGGAAAACCACGACGACGAGTCTGCTGGCGTGGATTCTCGAGAAGGCCGGCATGAGTCCCGGTTTCCTGATCGGCGGCATCCCGCGCGATTTTGATACGTCTGCGCGCTTCGGCGGCGGGTCGGTCTTCGTCATCGAGGCAGACGAGTACGACACGGCTTTTTTCGACAAGCGCGCCAAGTTCCTGCACTACCGGCCCGAAATTCAGATCATCAACAACCTCGAGTTCGATCACGCCGACATTTACCCCGACCTCGCCGCCATTCAGAATCAGTTCCATCAACTGGTGCGGGTCTTGCCGTCGGAGGGCAGACTGATCGTGCCCGCGGTCGACAACCCGATTCGCGAGGTGATTGATCGCGGCTGCTGGACGCCGATCGATACCTTCTCGAGTGATCTTCGGCATGCAGCCGACTGGACCGGCGTCTGCAGTGCCGACGGCGAATTCGAGCTGATCGAGGGCCGTGATTCCCGTGGTACCCGACCCTGGTCGATGAGCGGCGCGTACAACGCCGAGAACGCCACCGCGGCCCTGCTCGCCGCCCGGGCGGTCGGCGTCGATGTCGGAACGGCTCTCGATGCAATCGGTAGTTTCGGCGGCGTCAAACGCAGGTTGGAGAATCGTGGTGTGTTCGGCGGCGTAGCTTTGTACGACGATTTCGCTCACCACCCGACGGCGATCAGGAGAACGATCGACGGGGTTCGCCAAGGCCTGACGAACGGTCGTGTGCTGGTCGTACTCGAGCCCCGCTCCAACACGATGAAGCTTGGCGTTCACCGCGACACGCTCGGCGCCGCGCTGGACGGGGCCGATGCCGTGTGGGTGTATCGCCCGCCGGGGCTCGACTGGGATATAGAGGGGGCCCTCGCCGGCGTGCCGTCGATCAATATCTGCGACGGCACCGAGGATATCGTCAGAGACGTGGCGCAGCGCGCAATGCCTGATGACCGCCTGATCGTCATGAGCAACGGCGGTTTTGAGAATCTGCATGCGCGCCTCGAGGCCGCGCTCGACGAGCAGCTCGCCAATCGAGCCTGACGATCGGCCGCGGCCATTTGACGCGATAGGCATCGGCGGCGCATCATCATTGTGACGCGCGCACGGCGCGCAAGTGCTTGAACGGTATCCACTTTGGCGAACGAGACGATTCCGCTGTTTCCCCTCGGTACGGTCCTGTTTCCCGACGGTCCGCTGCCCCTGCGCGTGTTCGAGCCACGCTACCTGGACATGGTGAGTCGCTGTATGAAAGAGGGTTCCGAGTTCGGCGTTGTGCTGCTGATGTCCGGGTCTGAAATCGGGGAGGCTGAGACGGCCACGATCGGCACACTAGCCCGGATTCTCGACTGGTACCAAGGTAGTGACGGTATCCTCGGCATCACGGCCGTCGGCACGGAGCGTTTCGTGCTGAACACGTCGTCGCGGCAGACCGACGGGTTGTATCTGGGCGATGTAGCGCCGATTGCGGCCGAGCCAACCTGTGTTTTGCCGGATGAATATCAATCCATGGCGGCATTGCTCGAGGTGATCATCAACGACCTCGGCAAACTCTACGAGAATCTCGACAAGAACTACACGGACGCGACCTGGGTCGGCCGGCGCTTCGCGGAGATTCTCCCGATGTCCCTCGAAGACAAACAGCGTTGCCTGGAAATGAATGACCCGATCGAGAGGTTGCGATATATCCGTCCGCTGCTACGATCGATTCGTCAGGAAGTCGCGCAATAGACGCGACCGCCTTCGAGTTCACAGGATACGGAAAATGACGGTCGCGCCCGCATACAAAAAATACATGTGCCTGATTTGTGGCTTCATCTACGACGAGGAACACGGCATACCGGACGAGGGGCTCGCTCCGGGCACGCGGTGGGATGATATCCCGCTGTCGTGGCGTTGTCCGGACTGTGGGGCGGGGCGGGAAGAATTCGAGATGACTGAAATCTGATCGGGCGAGTTGATCAGTTCAGCTGTCGCGCGCGGATTCCCTGTTGCTCGAGCATGCGAATCACGCTGTCTTCCCCAACGAGATGCAGCGCCCCGACGATGACCAGGTAATCCTTGCTGTTCTTGGTGAAACCGACGATCTGTCGCGTCCAGTCGCGGTTCCGCTGGACGAGGATGCGATCGTAAAGCTCGGGTTGATCGGCGAGTCCCTCGAGCAGTTCCGACTCGAGCGTATCGACGTCGCCCGCACGCCATGCCCTGATGATCGCGTCGAGCCCTGCTTCGATGTCGGCAGCGTCTTCCAGCGTCTGCATCAGGAACTCGCGCTGCGCCGTCGGTGGAAGGGAGTCCAGCGCGTCAAATTGCTGCTCGAGACTCTCGAGTCCGCCGATATCCTTGCCGTCGCCGACGGCCTTCAGCGTGAGCTGTGTCTCGATGCCCCACGTCCCGTCGAAGCCGAGCTGGCCCAGCCGCAGCTGCGTGATCTGTAGCGCGGCGAACCATGGCTCGTACGGACGCAACGTCGAGATGTCGATGGCGATATCAGCGGCCATCGACGTCGCGTCACGATAATTTTTCGTGCCGAGGTAGTCCTCGAGGTCGTTGCCGCGCGGATCGATCGCGAGCTGTTGCAGCAACTCTGCCGTCGCCATCGGGTCAAGCCTGCTCAGGTCGAGTTCAAAGACGAGTGTATCGGCGTCGGCATAGACCGCCATGATCGCGGCGGGCAGGGGGTAGTCCGTCGCCCGCAGGAAATGCACCGAACCGAGAATATGCACGCGGTTGTTCGTGCCCTCGAGCTCCCATAGCGGCAACGCGAGCGCGCGGGCGGATAAGACCAGCCCGAGGGCGATCAACAGAAGGCATTTTTTGGTCATGATCAGTCCAGCCAGACGACCTCGGTCTCGATCGTACCGTTCGAGCGCAGATTGAGCCAGCGAAATCCGGGCCCGCGCTTGTCGATCGCGAAATCATCGCTATTGGGCAGGAACTGCGAACATGTAGACGGCGTGCTCATCAGCCGCATGCCCTTGCGCCGGCGGTCCAACGCCTGGTGCACATGACCCCACAGAATGCCGCGCACGTGGTCGAATTCATCCACGATTTCGAGAAACTCGTCCGGATTGTGCAGCGCGACGCCGTCGAGCCAGCGACTGCCCATCGGCACCGGATGGTGGTGCATGCAAATCAATACGTGATCTGCAGCCGCCTTGGCCAGCTGGCTTTCGAGATCCTGCAATTGCGTCTTGTCGAGTTCGCCTCCATCGTCGCCGCGAATACGCGTGTCGAGGAGGATCAGCTGCCAGTCGTTACGCTCGACGGTACCGCAGAACTGAAACGGAGCGCGGCTCAGCACCTCGGACATCAAACTCGGGGCATCGTGATTGCCGGGAATGCAATAAACCGGAAGCCCACAAGGCTCGAGTGCCTTGCGGAAACGCTCGTAACCGGCGCGCGTCTCGTCCTGTACGAGATCGCCAGTCGCCAGAATCGCGTGTGGCGGAGCGGCATCCGACGTCGCCGTGTCGATGACGGTTTTGAACGTCTCGAACGTATTTACACCGCGCATCCGCGCATCCGCATGCGCGTGCAGATGCGGATCGGTGATGTGCAGAATGCGGAATACGGTCGTTTGTGGGTTCACGAGCGCTTGGCCGGTCGGACGTTCCGGCAGACTATAGCTCAAAAGTGGCGCGGCTAATCGGAACTGGGTCGCAGGGTGGCGAGTTTCGTTTACTGGTCTGGTTGCTTGGCACTGGCGGGTGGTGAGTTTCAGTTCTGTAGCGCCATTGCGGATTTTCCGGGAAGGAACCTTTCGCTCGAAGACTCCCGAAAAGTTTTCCCGGAAAATCCTGACCGAAGTGGCGCGCTGGAAAGACGCCCGCCATGGTCGTCGAGGGACCACCGCGCCCGCCGAAGCAAAAAAATCACCTCCATACGAAAAAGCCCGGGCAGGATCCCGGGCTTTATCTTTATCGACTGCAGTCGAGGTGACTAATACCGGTACTGATCCGCCTTGTACGGCCCTTCGACCTTGACTCCGATGTAGTCCGCCTGTTCCGGGGTCAGGGTCGTCAGATTGACGCCCAGTTGCTTCAGATGCAGGCGAGCGACCTTCTCGTCGAGGTGTTTGGGCAGAACGTACACCTCGTTGTCGTAGTTGTCCGGCTTCTGCCACAGCTCGATCTGCGCCATGACCTGGTTCGTGAACGAGTTGGACATGACGAAGCTCGGGTGACCGGTCGCGCAGCCCAGGTTCACGAGTCGGCCTTCCGCGAGCAAGATGATGCGCTTGCCGTCGGGGAAGATAATGTGATCGACCTGAGGCTTGATGTTCTCCCATTCGTAGTCCTGCAGCTTCGCGACTTCGATCTCATTGTCGAAGTGACCGATGTTGCAGACAATCGCCTGGTTCTTCATCGCGGCCATGTGGTCGTGCGTGATCACGTTGAAGTTGCCGGTCGTGGTGACGAAGATGTTGCCGACCGGCGCCGCTTCTTCCATCGTCACGATTCGGAATCCTTCCATGGCGGCCTGCAATGCGCAGATGGGGTCGATCTCGGTGATCCAGACCGTGGCGCCGAGGCCTTTCAGCGACTGCGCGCAGCCTTTACCGACGTCGCCGTAGCCGCAGACGATGGCGATCTTGCCGGCGATCATGACGTCTGTCGCACGCTTGATGCCGTCGACCAGCGACTCGCGGCAGCCGTACAGGTTGTCGAACTTCGACTTGGTGACCGAGTCATTGACGTTGATCGCCGGGAAAGGCAGGTCACCTGCCTCCTGCATTTGGTACAGGCGCTGTACACCGGTTGTCGTTTCCTCGGTCACGCCGCCGATGGCGTCGCGGCGCATGCTGTACCAGCCCGGCTCGCTGGCGAGGCGCGCCTTGATCGTCTTGAACAGGGCGACTTCTTCTTCGCTGCCTGGGTTGTCGAGAACGCTCGGGTCTTGTTCCGCTTTCGAGCCGAGGATCAGCAGCATCGTAGCGTCACCTCCGTCATCGAGAATCCGGTTCGGTACACCTCCGTCGGCCCACTCCATGGCGCGGTGTGTGTAGTCCCAGTACTCGTCCAGGGTCTCGCCCTTGTAGGCAAACACCGGAACGCCCGCGGCCGCAATAGCCGCGGCGGCGTGATCCTGGGTCGAGAAGATGTTGCACGAGACCCAGCGCACTTCGGCGCCCAGTTCGATCAGCGTCTCGATAAGCACGGCCGTTTGAATCGTCATGTGCAGGGAGCCCATGATGCGGGCACCGGCCAACGGCTTCTGACCGGCGTATTCCTCGCGAATCTGCATCAGGCCCGGCATCTCGGTCTCGGCGATGGCGATCTCGCGACGCCCCCAGTCCGTCAGGGACATGTCGGCGACGTGGTAGTCGCTCGTCACTGCTTCTGCAGCTTTTGTATTCATTTGATCAGCTCCTGGATCGATATTCGTTGTTTGCGTCCGTTCGGATGTATGTCTCGATTCGCGTCACGCTGCGGCGGCACCGCGCAGATCTTCTGCTTTGTCGGTGCGCTCCCAGCTGAACTCCTCGCGGCCGAAATGACCGTAAGCGGCCGTCTGCCGGTAGATCGGGCGCTCCAGCTGCAGCGTTTCCTTGATGCCGAAAGGCGTCATATCGAAATGCTCGCGAATCAGCGCAGTGATCTCCGACTCCGAAATCGTGCTCGTGCCGAAGGTCTCGACGGATATCGATGTCGGCTCGGCGACGCCGATGGCGTAGGAAACCTGCACTTCGCAGCGGTCGGCCAGTCCGGCCGCGACGATGTTCTTGGCGATGTAGCGCGTCATGTAGGCGGCCGAGCGGTCGACCTTCGACGGGTCCTTGCCGGAGAACGCGCCGCCACC
>CAZISL010000215.1:0-5492 GCA_964541975.1 uncultured Chromatiaceae bacterium
GCCGTCGCGAACAGCGGCAGCGCTGCGAGAGCACCGGCGACAAGCAGGCGTCTGCAGATGTTTTCGACGGGGCGGATCATCAATGAGTCCTCTATTTGGCGCGGATCGTAATGTGCAGGTCTTCGCTGCCGTTGAACTCGAACGACGCCGACTTGAAGCTCGGCGGCCCGAAGAGGCTCCGTGCGTCGTTGGAGAATCCGTAGTCTTCCTTCGGTACCACGATCAAGGTATCGAGGTCTCCGTTCTTGTTCTTGTCGTGATAGGCGGCGATGGCGTAGGTGCCGGCCGGCAGGTTGTCGAACTCCGTCTCGCTCGTCAGGTCCTCGCCAATCGCGACGGCAGCTTCGCCGACCGGTTTCTTCAGATAATCCTTCTTGTTGTCGAAGATCGCGATGACGACCTGACCCTTGTCATTCTTCAGGTTCTCGACCATCACGTGAAGCTTGGCGCCGGTGTAGCCTGCCTCCGTTGCGAAGCTTACGGCTGCCCAGGCGATCAGGCCGATGATGGGAAAGACTCTCGTCATGACTGCGGCGAATTGGTCTGGTGCAGAGCGTTTGTCATAGGTGTGGCAGGGAGTCTCGAGTAAATAGAGAGGGCCGCCGGAGGCGACCCTCTCCGCGAGATCAGGCGTTCCTAACCTCTGGATCGATTGAGCGATCCGGACGCCTCTTCCTACGGTGAAGTTTGCTTCACCGCCTGAACAAGACGCGAAGGTTGCATGGACACCTGGTTAATCTCACTAGACATCTTGATCACCTCCTTTGCGTTGACTACTCCCGTGGCCGAGTATCGTATGCTTTCACGGAAAATAAAAGGGGGAGGCGATGCCGGTTCTGGCCGGGTCGGTGTATCCTCATTAATTCGAATACAGGCCGTGAATATCTGGCCGGAGATGCGCGTCGATCGATGATTGATTGAAGCTATGTTGGGACTCCTCGGAACAATGCGACTGCCGTTCCTGCCGCTGACCCCGATCTGCGTGGTGCTGGCCGTGGCGGCCGCCGGTTACGGCGGACGGACAATCGATGTCCACAGTGTGTGGCTTGCGCTCGTCGGCGCAATCGCCGCGAGCATTGCGGTCAATGCATTCAACGAGTACGTCGATTTCCGCAACGGCCTCGACCTGCAAACCATCCGCACCCCGTTTAGCGGCGGGAGCGGCACGTTGCCGGCGCACCCGGAACTCGCCAGGCCCACGCTGATCATGGCCACGTTGAGCCTGTCGACGGTCGTCGTCATCGGCGCCTGGTTCCTGCTGGAGCACGGGCTGGCCTTGTTGCCGATCGGACTGGCCGGCGTGCTGCTGGTCGCGTTTTACTCCACCTGGGTCGTGCATCATCCGGTCATCTGCCTGTTGGCGCCCGGTTTCGGATTCGGCACGTTGATGGTCCTCGGTACGGCGTGGGTCGCGATCGGGGAGTTCACGCCGACCGCGTTCGCGGCGTCGCTGATCCCCTTCTTTCTCGTCAGCAACCTGCTGCTGCTGAATCAGTTCCCGGATCTCGACGCCGATCGTGCCGCGGGCCGCAACACGTTGCCGATCGCGATCGGGGTGGGCCGATCGAGCTACGTGTATCTCGCCTTTGTGTTTCTCGGCGCTGCCTCGCTCGCTGCGTCGATCGCGATCGGCTGGCTGCCGCTGCAGGCCGCCGCCGGGTTGATCGGTTTCGCGCTGGCGATTCCCGTATTCGTCGGCGCGCGCCGGCACGGTAACGACATAGACCGGCTCAAGCCATTCATGGCACTGAACACGATCATCTGCCTGGTGACGCCGCTGCTGGTCGCTTCGGGATTATATTTAGCGGGACGATAAGCGCGTAGATCGCGACACGGAGGTTCATTGCGATGAAACTGACAACGGTTGGCGCCGCTGGCCATGTGACGGGCTCCTGTCACCTGATCGAGGCGGGCGACTTCAGGATTCTGCTCGACTGTGGGTTGATTCAGGGGAGTCGTAAGGCAGCCGAGCTGAACAAGGAGCCGTTCCCGTTCGATCCGGCACGCATCGATGCAGTTGTGCTGAGTCACGCGCACATCGATCATAGCGGGCGCATTCCGCTGCTGATCAAGGCGGGGTTCTCCGGCAACGTGTTCGCGCATACGGCAACGCGCGCCCTGTGCGACATCATGCTCAAGGACGCCGGCTTCATCCAGGAACATGATGCGGAGCGCGAGAACCGGCGTCGCAAACGCAAGGGTATGCCGCCCGTAGAACCTCTATATACCGCCGACGAGGCGGTCGCCGGCATGCAACAGTTCAAGTCGGTGCCATACGACCGTAAAGTGCGCATCCTGCCATCGGTGATCATTCGCTTTAGGGATGCGGGGCACATCCTCGGGTCGTGCGTCGTCGAAGTGTGGCTCACGGAAGGGAATGAGGAGCGCAAGCTCGTCTTCAGCGGCGACCTGGGCCACCAGGGCGCACCGATTCTGCGCGACCCCAAGATCGTGCACGACGCCGACCTGGTGTTGATGGAGTCCACGTACGGCGATCGCGATCACCGCAGCTGGGAAGACACGGCGGAGGAGGTGCGAGGAATCGCCAACGCGACGCGAAACGCGAAGGGCAACATCCTGATTCCGGCATTCGCGGTCGGGCGCACCCAGATGCTGTTGTACTGGATGGCCCAGAATTATAACGACAATGGTTTCTCGGACTGGCGCGTATTTCTCGACAGTCCGCTCGCGATTCGTGCGACGCATATTTATGCCGCGCACGAGCGGCTGTTCGACCCTGCGGCACGACAGGCCTGGGGCAAGAAGCCGATGGAGTCGCTGTTGCCGAACCTGACCTATACGCGCACCGCGAGCCAGTCGATGGCGATCAATGAAATCGAGTCCGGCGCGATCATCATCGCCGGCAGCGGAATGTGTACCGGCGGGCGGATCGTGCATCACCTGAAGCGCAACGTCTGGCGAAAAGAGAGTCACGTCATCATTGTCGGCTACCAGGCGCAGGGCACGCCCGGGCGATTGCTGGTGGATGGGGCGAAACGGATCCGGCTGTTTGGCGAGACCTTTCAGGTCGCGGCGAGGGTTCATACGATTGGCGGTTTGTCCGCTCATGCCGGGCAGGAGGCCCTGCTGAGCTGGTATGATCAGTTCCACGGCCGGCCACCGCTGGTGCTCGTCCACGGCGAGACGCGCGCGCAGGAAACGCTGCGTGACCTCGTCAAAGAGCGGTATGCTGCGCCGGTCCATATCGCCGCATACGGCGACAGCTTCGACCTGGCAAAGCCGATCCCGTTCGACGATTGAGCGCTCGACGCTTCCCTTTTGCCGACTACTGCGCGACAGTGTCGGCCTATCGAATTCTTCATGGAGAGACCACGATGAGCACGCGATTGTTGCAACGCGTATCCGGATTCGCGCTGCTGGTCTGCCTGGCGTTGGTGCTATCGGCGTGTGGCAAGGACGAGACCACGGCGACAATCACGGCCGCCGACCTCGCCGGCCGCATCGGTAACGGCACGGCACCGGCGATCTTCGACGTCAGGACGCCGGAGGAATATGAGGCGGGACACATCCCGGGCGCGATCAATATTCCGCACGATCAGTTGTCGGATCGAATCGGCGAGTTTTCGCCTTACCAGGACATGGAAGTCGTCGTGTATTGCCGCAGCGGCAAGCGGGCGGGGATCGCCGAGACGGCACTGGCCGCGGCCGGCTTCAGGAACGTCAAGGACCTGGAGGGACACATGCAGCAATGGGAGGCCGACGGCTACCCCACGGACCAGGTCAGCGATTCGAACTAGAGAATTGTCCGGGGCCTGCGGCTTCGGTCAGAGCCCGCGGGCCCACTCGGGCCGCAATGGCACGCTCCCCGGCCGTTCGAGGGCGGCACTGACCGTGTCGAGCAGCTTGTCTTTGTCCTTGCCCAGCGTGCCTTTGAGTACCAGGTAGTTGGACGCGTGATCGCTGCGGAAGATCGTGTGCTCGAGATGCAGGTCCTCCAGCAGCCAGAGCATTTCCTGGAATAGTTCCGGCGGGTCCAGCGGCTCGAACTCGCCGTTGAAGCCCGCCTGGTAGCGGTCCATCCCCAGGGGGAAGCTGACGACAAGCGTCGACAGGTACTCCGGTTGCGCCTCGCTCATCAGTCGCGCCGAGTTGCGGGCGTGTTGTTCGCTGTAGCGTTTCCCGCCCATGCCGTTCAGGATCATGACCGAGCTCCTCGCGCCGGCTGCCTTGATCTTGCGCAACGCGCGCAAAGAAGATTCGAAGGTTTCACCCTTGCTGACGCGGTCCAGCACCAGGTCGTCGCCGGATTCGCAGCCGACGTAGAACAGCGACAGGCCCATGCCGCGCAGCTCTGCGAGCTCCTCGACTGATTTGTGGCGGATGTTACGCGGCAGGCAATACGACGCGACGCGTTGAACGTTCGGCAGGTGCCGGTTGATGCTGTCCATGATCAGGCGCAGCCTCCGGAACGACAGCGTCATCGCATCCCCGTCGGCCAGGAAGATGCGTCGGACCGGTGCACCCGCCGCCGCGACCGCCGCGAGTTCGCGGTCGATCTCCTCATGCTGCTTGAACCGGAACTTTTTCTGCGGCTGCGTGTACATCTCGCAGAACGTGCAGCGGTTCCACGAACAGCCAATCGTGACCTGCAGGATCAGCGAGCTCGCCTCGGAAGGGGGTCGGTAGAGCGGTTCGATATAGTGCGGCGCTTCCATGCGTCCATCATAGCGCGCTGGGACCGCGCTGCCGTCGGCCGGGTGCTAACATCGTGCCATGCCGATCTTTTCCTACCAATGCCAGGGCTGCGGGCATCGCTTCGACGAACTGCAGAAACTCAATGACGCACCGCTGACCGAGTGTCCGGAGTGCGGGGAGGCGGCGCTGAAGAAGCTGTTGTCGGCGCCGCGCTTTCATCTCAAGGGCGGTGGCTGGCGGAACTCCGAGGAACCGAAGCCGAAGCGTCGCCCGAAGTACATGCATACGTTCGATTCACCCGTGCCCCACGGCGACCATTTCTCCGAGGGTTCGCACAGTCACTCGCATGATCACGGGCACAGCCACGATCACGGGCCCAGCAAGGAACACGATCGCGGCAAGAAGGACGATCACGGCCACTGATCCTGACGAGGCCGGTGCGCCGCGGGTCAGTCGTCGGTCAGTCCCAGCTCGTCGAGGATAAACGCGTACTGCATCGCGAGTTCGCGATTCGCCCGGAAACGCCCACTCTGGCCGCCGTGGCCAGCATCCATGTTGACGTGAAACAACAACCGATTGTCGTCGGTTTTCAGCGCGCGCAACTTCGCAACCCACTTGGCGGGCTCGAAATACTGCACCTGGCTGTCCCACAGGCCCGTCGCAATAAACATCGCCGGATAGTCCCTGGCCGCGACATTGTCGTACGGCGAGTACGACAGTATGTAATCGTAGTAGGCCTGTTGCTGCGGGTTGCCCCATTCGTCGAACTCGCCGGTCGTCAGCGGGATCGACTCGTCGAGCATCGTCGTGACGGCGTCGACGAACGGGACGTCGGC
>CAZISL010000216.1:0-6558 GCA_964541975.1 uncultured Chromatiaceae bacterium
CCTGCACCGGCGCTGTGGGGTCTGGCGCGCCGACTGCGGCGTCGTAGCCGAGCTGGCCGTACTCCGAGACGTCATATGCCAGTGATGGATCGAGATCGTTCCGCGCCTTGTTGACCGGCGTCTGCCGCGGCGGCGGATAAGGCCGCCCGTCCGCACAGCCACCCATCTCGAAACAGCACTCGCCCTCTTCACCGTCGACCGTACACTGCTGGTCGACCCAGACGCCCCAGTAGTCGGCGAATGGATGGCCGACGTCGGGGTAAGTGTCGTAGTCGAGTTCGTCGATATACGCCCAGGTTCGAAAACCGATCTCCTTGCCGATCTGGTTCGGCAACTCGACCATGTTCAGCACCGAGTCGAGCATGATCTGGGGGAACGCGATGACGATGTGTTCGACGCCGTTGTTCTTCAGATACTCGAGCGCCTCCCAGTAACGGTAACCCCACTCCGCGCCCGGCAGTTGCTCGTCGGACTCATAGAGCCACGCTTCGCCGAGGTTCTCTCCGCGCATCTCCCGGGTGCGCTCGAGCTGACTGAATGCAGGCGGCTTGGGCTTGACCTGCAGATTCTCTTCCTTGATGCCGAACCAGGCGCCGACGACATTCTTCTCGTCGAGACCGGTATGACGTTGCAGCAGCTCGGCCTTGATGTTCCTGTTCAGCGCGACCGTGTCGTCGATCTTCGGATCGAAGCGTTGATTGTTGCGGCGGGTCGCATGATTGATCAGCACGACGCCCGTCTTCGCATGATCCACGTCGCCCCGGAAGTGCTGCTCGATACCATTAGCGTGGAACGCCGCCAGCCGCGGATCGGACGATACGGGGTTCGGCCGCCCGTCAATAGAAACCTCGCTATCGCGTTTCGGCGCGCCGAGACCGATCGTCCAGCGGGCGGGCTCGGCCGGATAAGACTCCGTCATCAGGTCGGTCGGGTCGTTGACCCAGTAGACGCGGACATCAGTCCCGTTGGCCTGGTTGTAACGGGCAACGACCTGGCGCGACAGGTTCACCGCATCGAAGCTCTTGAAGAAACGCACGCCAGAGGTCGTCATGTCGATGAAGATGATCTCCTCGACCCCCGCCTTCAGCAGCCGCTCGACGGTGCCGTCGGCGTTATAGCGCTCCGGGTCGCATCCGGCCCACCGGTTGTTCGGCGGCACGCCGCCATCGCCGGCGCTCCCACAGTAGGTCAGCTTGCTGCCGCCTTCGACGCCCGGGTTGTATAACGCCCGCGGGTAGACGTGATGCGTCGGATCCTCGGTGATCCAGCTGGCACGATCGACAACGAAGTCGACGCCGAGTTCACGCTCGCGCGCCTCGAGATTATCGCGCAACTGCTCGTAGCGCAGCAGCGCCAGCTTCGCCGCCGGATCGGGGCCGCCCAGGCGACCGTATTCGAACGCATACTTGCCCGCCTCCTTCGGCGCGTTGCCGAACCGCAGCAGCATCGGCCACGCCTCCTCGTTCCAAATGATGCGCTGATAGACCGAGCTGTTGGGCTCGTAACCGAAGATCTGCATCGTCGCGTTCCACGAGGCTTGCGGCGCGTGCTCGACGAAGCCGCCGTGGGTCAGGTAGACGACGCCGATCCTGCGCGGCGGCTCCGGGCTGCATCCGGACAGGAACAGGAGCGTCGCCGCAATGGCGATCGCGAGTGAGGACGCTACCGGAAAGGATTTCATCGTTGGCATACGCATTCTCATAACCACGGCAGTTTAGCCGCTACCCGATCATCCAATGATCGCCGGGTCGCCGGATGCCCGGTCACTGGACGGCATTACTCCTCCGGCTGCGGGAACTCAGCGCCTTCGGCCTTGCCGAAGCGAGTCGTGTAATCGTACTGGCGCTCTCGGCGGCGCGCGTTGTCGACGATGTTGCGGGCAACGACGTCAATCGCCTCGTCCAGGGCTTCGCAGGTCGGCAATTCCTCGAGCATCGACGCCTCGGCTTCCACGCGAATCGCCGCGTCGACGGCGAATCGCTGGTGACGCAACTCGTGTTTCAGCAGCGCCGCAAAAAACGCGTCCCACTCGGCACGCAGCGCTGCCGGCGCGGCATCTCGACTGGCCCATCGTGGCAGAAGGTAGGCCACCGACGCCGTGGTACCGACGTCCGCCACGCCGCAGCCGGTGTCGGATTCACGCTGTCCGATCTGCCAGGACACTTGCCAGTCGGCCCGGGCGACACGGGTTTCGCCGTCGTCCTCGACCGACGCATTGGCGTACAAGTCGCGCCGAAGGTCCGCAACGGTGTCACCCTCGACATCGTAGAACGTCCGGCGAACATCGAGGACCGGGCCCACGCGCTCCGCGCGCAACGATCCCGACGTCGTCACCAGCGTCTCCCCGACTGCGCCACGCAGCGTCTCGGCCCAGGTCAATGCGCCCCGTGTAATCGCGTAGCTCATGTCCGGCCTGATCTTCTGCTCGAAGGCCCGGCTGTCGAACTCGCAGTCGTCCGACGTGACCGTCGCGAGGAAACCGGCCTTCGTAGCGCGCCAGCCGAATGCGCACTCGGCCGGAAAGCTCATCAGCTCGTCGGGCGAGATCTTTCGCCAGCTTCCCGGGTTCATCGCGAACGACGGATCGATCTGATGCGGCGCGAATACCCAGGCGCTCATGCGGTTCTGCTCCCGCAGCGGGTCCGTGTCGAAGGCGAAAATCTTCTGTTGCAGGACCGGTCCATCGAAACCCGTGCGCCTCAACGTATATGCATAGACGTTGTCGCCGAACTGCGGCGCATCGATGAGCGCGATCTCGTGATAAATCGGCGCGAACTCGCCGGGGCTCGCCCCCGGCAATTGCGCCTCCCCGCTGTACCGGCCCGGCCACCAACGCACGATGTCGTCGAGTTGCTCATCCAGCCTCGCGGTCGTGCGTTCGACCGATGCGCAACCGGCGACGACCAGCGCTGCGAGGACGGAAACAAATAAAACTTTGCGCGGTTCCATGGCGCGCGGATTGTATCATTGGGCCCGGCTCCGCCTTCGCGGGACAGAGAGAGGGGGATGACACGTGGCCAGGCTTTGCGACCACTTGCTGCGCGCGCGATACGCGCGGACGCTACAAAACTTTCGCCTGGTGGCGCTCTTGCCGCTGCTGGCGGGCATGCTTTCAGTGCCGGCGATCGGTGCGACGCCTCACCCCCTCGATCCCCTGAGTCGCACCGAGATCTTCGCCGCGGTCGATGCACTCTGGAAGGCCGACCGCGTCGACAAGAGCAGTCGGTTCGTGAGCGTCAAACTCGCCGAGCCAGACAAGCAAGCCGTGCTCGCGTGGGAACCGGGAACGGAGTTGCCCCGCCGGGCGTTCGTGGCGCTGCGTCACGAACGCAAACTCTACGAGGCCATCATTGACGTCGATAGCAAGAAAGTCGTTGCGTGGCAACACATCGAGAATGCGCAACCGGCGCAGATCGCCGATGAGTGGATCCTGTCGCAGCAGATCGTGCGCAAGGACGAGGCATTTCTGGCAGCCATCGAGAAGCGCGGCATTACCGACCCGAAAGCCCTGCTCTGCGTACCGTCTCTGCCGGGTTACTTCGGCGCGGATGAGGAGCCGTCGCGCAGACTGGGCAAGATCGTCTGCTACGACTCCGAAGGCGATCGCAATTTGTGGGGCAGGCCGATCGAGGGACTGATCGCGACGATCGACTATGACGAGCAGCGCGTCGTCGACCTTTACGATTCGGCACCGGTGCCCATGGGCACCGGTGGACCGCTCGTCGACGGCGACACCAGCCAGACGATCCCATCAACCGCGCCCGACAAGAAGAAGCGCTACCGGGTCGACGGACACTTCGTCGAGTGGGACATGTGGCGCTTTCACGTCCACGTCGACCCGCGCACCGGCCCGGTGCTGTCGCAGGTGTCCGTGCGTGACGCGAACGACCGCGTGCGCCCCGTGCTATATCGCGCCGAGGCCGCCGAGATGTTCGTACCGTATATGGATCCGGGGAAAGCCTGGTATCACCGGGCGTTCCTCGACATCGGCGAGTACGGCATCGGCGCCAGCGGCACGCCGCTGCGAGCCGGGCGCGACTGCCCGAAAGACGCGACGATGATCGACGCGACGTTTGCCGACCACATGGGCCGACCCTACGAGAAGAAGGGCCTCGTATGCATCTTCGAACGCGCGACCGGCGACGTTGCCTGGTCCCACTACGAGATGTCGCGTAATCGATCGAAGTCCAACCGGCACGTCGAGCTCGTCGTGCGCTTCGTCGTCTGGCTCGGCAACTACGACTACGTGCTCGAGTGGATCTTCAATTCGACCGGTTCGCTGAAAGGCCGTGTGGGCGCGACCGGCGTGGTGCAGGTCAAGGGGGTCGAAGCGGAATCGATGGATGATCCGACCGCCGAGGCCGATACCGCGTTCGGCCGATTGATCCTGCCCAACACCGTGGCCGTCAATCACGACCATTTCTTCGCCTTCCGACTGGATATGGACGTCGACGGCCCCATCAACTCGCTGTCGATCGACCGGTTGCAGCGTGTCGACCTCGATCCTGAGGAGACCGGCACGCCGCTGGCAAGTATCTGGCAAATCTCGCCAGCCATTGCGCAAAGAGAATCGGACGCAATGTTGACGATCGACCCACGCAAGCCCGCCCTGTGGCGGGTGACCAGTTCGACGGCGAAGAACCAGGTCGGCTACCCGACGAGCATTCAGTTGCGGCCCGGTGCGCCTGGCCTGCCGTTGGCCGATCCGACGACATTGCCGCAAACACGGGCCTCGTTCTCGAACCATCACCTGTGGGTGACGCCGTACGACCCGGACGAGCGCTACCCGGCAGGCGCCTACCCGAACCAGCATGCGGGCGGCGCCGGCCTGCCCGAATGGACTCGCGACGACCGCCCGATCGAGAACACGGACATCGTGCTGTGGTACACGGTCGGCATGCACCACGTCGTGCGCGCCGAGGACTGGCCCCTGATGCCAGTCGTTCAGCACGAATTCGAGTTGCGGCCGTTCGACTTTTTCGCGCAGAACCCGGACGTGCCAACGCGTTAGCTTACGCGGGAGGTGCCGTGGCGATTAGCGAACCTCTCCGACACGCGGATTACGGCAGCGATCGTCCGGCGCCGTGGTGATGCTATGCTCGGCTACATGTCTCGCCTGCTGATGCTGTTTTCGATGTGCCTTTGTCTGTTCGCCATCTCGGCGCCCGCGCAGGATCAGGCCACCAAGCCCGATGAAGAAGACCCGGGCGCGCTATGGGAATGGCG
The DNA here is from genome assembly GCA_964541975.1 of uncultured Chromatiaceae bacterium. GTDB lineage: Bacteria > Pseudomonadota > Gammaproteobacteria > Steroidobacterales > SMWD01. The sequence continues at coordinate 5,227 of CAZISL010000216.1, forward strand.
CATCGCCGCCTTCGGTCGCTACGGCCCTTCGTATCCTGCGTCAGAGGAAATGCAGGTAAACATCATTCCCTTGCCGATCCCGATCTATCGCGGGCGTTTCCTCCGCCTGTTCGAGGACAGCGAGAATCCGATTCGCGGCAAGGTCTTCGAGCGCGACCGTATCAAGCTGGACCTCGATTTAGATATTACGTTCCCCGCGGACAGCGACGAGATCGAAGCGCGAACGGGCATGCCCGACCTGGATTTCCTGCTGCAAGCGGGTCCTGAACTCGACCTTCAGTTCGCGCGCCAGGAGTTCCTCGAGGGGCGCTGGCACCTGGCCTTGCAGGGCCGCGGTGCCGTGTCATTCGACGGCCTCGACCCGTCTTACCGCGGCCTGACGTTCAGTAGCGAGTTTCGCTACATCGCCCAGATCACGAGCCGTGACGAGTTCAAGTTCCGTATCACGCCGACCTTCGCAACGCAGGAGTACATGGCGTACTACTACCAGGTCGATCCACAATTCGCGACACCGGAACGGCCCGCGTTCAAGGCCAAGGGTGGTTATCTCGGCACGGACTTCACCTGGAACTGGAATCGAAAATTCACCGAGAAGCTATCGGTATGGGTCGGAGCGCGGCTCGGTGTGTACTCGGGTGCGCGCAACAAAAACAGCCCATTGTTCACGGATGACGTAACGCCCAGCCTTTATGCCGCGTTCATGTACAAGTTCTGGGAGAGCAAGCGACGTGCTCAGCGTCCGCCGCCGGAGCCTGAGCCGAAATAGGGGACACTCTGTTTTTCGCCAGGCGAAAAACAGAGTGTCCCCATCACTGCGCCGTCTAACGCGCGGTATCGCGTTCGATAAAGACCGGTAACGGAAATCCGGTGTCGGAGGACGTCCTTTCGGCCGACACCGTCGCCTCGTCGAACGCATACTCTTTCGGCGAGCCAGTCCGGTCGATCGTCAATCCTGCGAAATCGAATCGACTACGGTCGGCGAGCTGACTCAACGCAACGTTCTGCAGCGACCGGAAGATGCCGGCCGTGCGACCCGGCGATTCGCGCTCCCAGTCACGCAACATCTGCTTGACCTGCTGGCGCTGCAGGTTCTCCTGCGAACCGCACAGGTTGCACGGGATGATCGGGAACGCTTTAACGTCCGCGTACCTGGCGAGGTCGTGTTCGCGGCAGTATGACAACGGTCGAATGACGACGTTGCGGCCGTCGTCCGAGCGCAGCTTCGGCGGCATCGCTGCCAGCTTCGATCCATGGAACATATTCAGGAACAACGTCTCGACGATGTCGTCGCGATGATGTCCGAGCGCGATCTTCGTCGCGCCGATCTTCTCG
>CAZISL010000217.1:0-13606 GCA_964541975.1 uncultured Chromatiaceae bacterium
GTCGCCGCCTGAGCCGGTTTACTACCAGTCCACATGGGTCCGCGCGGACGACGGCGGCATCCTGTTTACCGTCGTGCGCCTCGGACAGGCGATCGAGATCGGCGATGTCCTCGGCACGATTACCGACCCGATTACGAACGAGCAGAACCTGGTCTATTCACCCGCCCGTGGCCGGGTTCTTGGCATGGCACTGAACCAGGTCGTGCAGCCGGGTTTTGCTGCGTTCCGCATCGGCATCGAGACGGACGGCCCGCCGACCGAATCCACCGGCGGCGACCTGGCGTGGGCCCAACAAAGCCGCATGCTCGGCGACAACGTCGTAACCGGCGAAACCGACCCGCAGCCGGCCGAAGTCGAGACGGAAGAAGCCTCCGAAGAGTAAGCGGATCGACGCTTACTCAATTCAGGACGGTAGAGGCGGCGTGATCGCCTCGATGGTGATTCGTCAGACCGGCCGATTCTGCAGGGCCGCGATCCGATCTTCGAGCGGCGGGTGCGACATGAACAGTGCTCGAAAACCGCTGGGCTTGCCGCCGTTGATGCCGAACGCCTGTAACGCCTCTGGCAACTGATTCGGCGCCTGCCCACCTTTCAACCGCTCCAGCGCGGCAACCATGTTGCCACGGCCCGAATACTCCGCACCGCCCGCATCCGCCCGGTACTCACGCTGCCGGGAGAACCAGGCGACGATCATGCTGGCCAGTATGCCGAGCAAGATCTGCGCCACCAGCGACGTAATGAAGAACCCGGGCCCGTAGCCGCGATCGTTTTTGAGCAATACGCGGTCGACGAAAAATCCGACCAGGCGTGACACGAAAATCACGAAGGTATTCAAGACGCCCTGCAACAGCGTCATCGTAACCATGTCGCCGTTCGCGACATGCGCGACCTCGTGCGCGAGAACGGCGTCGATCTCATTCTGACCCATGTTCTGCAGCAGCCCGGTGCTGACCGCGACCAGCGAGTTGTTGCGCCGCGGACCCGTCGCAAACGCGTTCGGCTGCGGGGATTCGAAGATCGCGACTTCCGGCATCGCGATGCCCGCCTTCGTCGCGTGATTCTGTACCGCGGACACGAGCCACGCCTCGGTGCTGTTCGACGGCTGCTCGATGACGCGCGCCTTGGTCGTCCATTTCGCGATCATCTTCGAGGCCGCGAGCGAGATGAACGAGCCCGAAAACCCGATAATCGCCGAGAAGATCAGCAATTGCGTCAGGTCGATCCCACCCTGCTCGTTCAGGTAGCCTTCCAGGCCAAACACACGCATGGCGACGGCGAGCACGGCGAGCACGGCAACATTCGTCGCCAGAAACAGTAGAATTCTTTTCACGCCTCACTCCGACAGGGAACTGATTTACGGATATGGGTCCGACACTACATGAAATCAAGTCCTGACACCGACGCGAAAGCCGCGCCGGAAGATAGCGGGCTGATCCCTCTGTATCAATTCTGGCAGCCCAGGTACTGGGGGCTGTGGATCGCGTTACTGCTGCTGCGGATGATATCGCCACTCCCGTTCCGGTGGCAGATGCTCATCGGCAAGACACTCGGTCGTCTGGCCATGCCGCTGGTGCCGAAACGGCGGCGCATCGTGGAAGTGAATCTGCGCCTGTGTTTCCCGGACCTCGACGATGCGCGGATCGAAACGCTCGTGCGCGAGCACTTCGAATCGACCGGTATGTCGATGATCGAAATGGGGTTGGCGTGGTTCATCAGCGACGCGCGCGCGCGAAGACTCGTCCGTATCACGGGCGGGGAGAACGCACGGCGAGAGATCGAGCAAGGCCACGCGGTGATTCTGCTGAGCGGCCATTTTTCCGGCAACGAGATCATCGGAATCGGGGTGCTGAGCGTATTGCCAGTCATGGGCGCCATGTATCGCGCGCCCAACAATGCCTTGGCCGACCAGGTCGTGCGGCGCAGTCGGCACCGATCGACCAAATACCTGATCCCGAAAGCCGGCCTGCGGCAAATGCTGCGACTCCTGAAGAAAGGTGTGCCGGTCTGGTACGCGTCGGACCAGGCTTATGACCGGAGAGGCAGCGCGCTCGTGCCGTTCTTCGGCGTGCCGGCCATGACGAGCCTCGCGCTGACCCAGATCGCGCGGATGTCCAAGGCGAAAGTCGTTCCCTACCTGCCACGCCGCCGCGCGGATCTGCGCGGTTACGACGCGCAGTTTCTGCCGGCGCTGGAGAGTTTTCCGACCGATGACGAGGTCGCCGATGCAGAACGCGTGCACCACTTGCTCGAAGAGCACATCCGCGAAGCGCCGGCACAGTACTACTGGCTGCATCGTCGCTTCAAGAACCGACCGCCGTCGTTACCGGACGTCTACGCCGACGTATGACTCAGCCGCGATAGCCCTGCATTAACAGGTCCCAGTCGCCTTCCTGGAAATGTGCGCCGTCGAGTCGCGTGATCTTTTCCAGCGATCGGCGCAATCGGCGCAGGTTGTCGTTCGACCACGAACCCGCTCCGGCCATGATGCGCCCGCGATCGAAATCGAGCAGGTACAGCGTGCCCCGGGCGCCTAGCTGGATGTTGTGGGCGTTGAGGTCGGCATGAAACACCATGGCCCGGTGGAAGCGCGCGAGCATCGCCCCGACGCCTGACCATACGTCCGCCGGCTGGGATGCATCGACCAGCGCCGCAGCGAGCGAACGGACATCCGGCAGGCGCTCCGTAACCAGGTCCGCCGTATAGAACGGGCCACCGCGAACATACCTGCCGGCGACCGGCCGCGGCACCGGGAGGCCCATATCGTGCAACGCCGCCAGCAACCGCCACTCGCTGAACGAGCGTGTCCGCTCCTCACCGGTCCAGACGAACTGATCCCTGGAGAAATGCCGAATCATGCCGCCGCGGTAGTAGTGACGTAGGACGCAATTGCGCCCCTGCAGCGTCACGAAATGCGCGCTGCCGCGGCCCGCGAGGTCGCTCGCACCAGACGCCGGATCTCCCGGCTCAGGCGCCGCGAACATGCGTTCGTCTGCTTGGTTGACGAGCGCGTCATCGTATACGATGACACTGTCTCCGATGCGCTCGATGCGTTCAGACACCCGACACTCTTCCTTCGTCTTTGGAGCGGTCAACCATCGCCACGACACCGCCAACCGCCGCCGGTCGACTGAGCGCCCCGCCGGAATCCATCTGCGTCATCAGGTTATCGGCCATCGGCGATTGCTGTCACACGCTGGCCGTCGTCCGGTCGATCCAGTCCGCATGGCCGAGCACGAAAATCACCTGGGTCATCGGGCGCACCGAGTTGAGTTTGCTGGAAGGCGTGGACGGCGTCGAGTTTATCATCTTCGATAAATCTCGCGGCTGGCGGGCCCACCTGGATGTTCGCTCGCAGTTGCAGGGCCGCCGCTTCCCGATACTGCTGCACATGCATGCGTCCATGCGCGCGAATCTCGCGAGTCGCATGATCCGGGCGAAGCTGCGCCTCGGCTACGATCGGGCGCGGGCGCGCGATTCCCAGTGGCTGTTCACGAACGCGCGCATCCCGGCGATGCCGGAACAGCACGTCCTCGACGGGATGTTCTCGTTCATCGAATACCTCGGCCTGACCGAACGGGATCACGTGCGCTGGGACATCCCGATCAGCGACGCAGACCGACAGTTCGGCAACGACGTGTGCGCGGCCGCCGGGCCGACCTGCATCATCAGCCCGTGCAGCAGCCAGCGTTTCCGCAATTTTCGCAACTGGACCGTCGAGAACTATGTCGCGCTCGTCGACTACCTGCACGACACGTACGGCGCGAACGTCGTGCTAACCGGCGGGCCGACGGACATCGAGAAGGAATATGGCGATCGCATTGCGGCCGGCGCGGCCGGTCCGATCACGAACCTGATCGGCGACACCAGCCTGAAACGACTGCTGGCCGTCATCGACGGCGCGAGCCTTGTCGTTTGTCCGGACTCAGGCCCTGCACATATGGCAACGACGGTCGGTACGCCGGTCGTCGGTCTATACGCCACGTCGAACCGCCGCCGCACCGGCCCCTACTTCAGCCAGCACCTCGTCGCGGATCGCTATCCCGAGGCGATCAGGCAAGAGTTCGGCAAGGACGTCGGCGAAGTCGCGTGGGGGCAGCGAGTGCGCGACCCGGACGCCATGAACCTGATCACGCTCGATGACGTTACGACCAAAGTGGATCTCGTGCTCGGCCCGGGACGGACCGGACATCAGCCGATACTCGGTCCGGGGTAATATCGCGCAGGCAGCGCAGGTGCCCGAGCGGGCACTCGCGCTCGAAACACGGGCTGCATTCGAGCCCGAGTGAGATAATCGTCTTGCTGTCCGTCAACGGCGGCGTGAAATCCGGAGACGACGAACCGTAGATCGCGACGACGTGCGTCCCCGCCGCCGCCGCGACGTGCATCAGGCCGGAATCGTTCGTGACCGCCGCGCGCGCCAGGGACAGAATATCGACGGTCTCCTCCAGGCGCGTCTCCCCGCACAGGTTGAATACGCCTTCTCCGCTGGTCGCACGAATGCGTTCGCCCACCTCGTGCTCGCCCTTCGAACCGAGTATGACGACGACCGCGCCGTCAGCAGCCAGCGTGGCCGCGAGTTCGCCGAAGTATTCGAGCGGCCAGCATTTGGCCGGACCATATGCGGCGCCTGGCATCAGCGCGATGATGTCCTTCGACTCGGCGCCCAGCTGCGCGGCGAAGCGCGCGCGATTGCCGGCGTCCGTCGCCAGTTCGGGATACGGGGGATCCGGCAGTTCTGCATCGGGCGGCAGACCCAGCGCCATGAATCGTTTGACCGTCTGGTCGAATCGGCGCTTGTCCAGGCGGCGCACGTCGTTGAGCAGACCGTAGCGCATCTCGCCGCGGAAACCGGTGCGCCGCGGGATGTTGGCGAAAAAAGGTACGAGTGCGGCCTTCAGGGATCGCGGCATGACGATCGCGTGTGTGTAGCGCTCGACGCGCAGGGAACGGCCGAGGCGATACCGTTCACCGATCTTCAGCTCACCATGGCCGACGGGCAGCGTGACGGTGCGGCGAACCTCGGCCATGCGATCGAGTATCGGTTCGGACCACGCCGGGGCCACGACGTCGATGACGGCCCGTGGAGACTGTGTGCGCAGCAGCTTGAACAGCGACTGCGCCATGACCATGTCGCCGACCCAAGCCGGGCCGGCAATCAGGATCCGGTCATCCTCCGATGACATCGAGGTACCGCTTCACGCCTTCCTCGATGTCGAGGAAGTCCGCATCGTAGCCGGCCTCGCGAAGGCCCGACATATCGGCCTCGGTGAAACTCTGATAACTGCCTTCCAGGCGTTCCGGGAACGGGATGTACTTGATATAGCCGCGTCCGTGCCACGTGACCACGGCGTTGGCGACATCGTTGAACATCCGGGCCTTGCCCGTACCCAGGTTATACAGTCCGCGGCACTCGGGCCGGTCGAGCAGCCACAAGTTGACCGCGGCGACGTCGTCGACATGAATGAAGTCGCGCCGCTGCTCACCATCGCCATAGCCGCCGCTGCCCTTGAACAACCTGACTTCGTCACCCGCCGCCAGTTGCCGGTTGAAATGGAAGATCACGCTCGCCATGTCGCCCTTGTGCTGCTCACGCGGACCATACACGTTGAAATACCGCAAACCGACGACCTGCGTGTCGATGTCGTCCCACTTTCTGCGCAGGTACTGGTCGAACTGCCACTTGGAATACGCGTACGCGTTGATCGGGCGTTCGTTCTTCCGGTCGACGGCGAACTCGGTGCCGGCGCCATAGACCGAGGCCGACGAGGCATAGATCATCGGGATCGATTGCTCCACGCAATAGCTCAGCACGGCTTTCGAGTAGTCGTAGTTCGTCTGCATCATGTACAGGCCGTCCCACTCGGTCGTCGTCGTACACGCGCCCTGGTGCGAGACGGCGCGGACTTTGCCGAAGCTCTTGCCCGTCTTTATGCGTTCGAGGAAGTCTTCGTGGTCCAGGTAGTCGGCGATGTCACAGTCCGCGAGGTTGTCGGTCTTGTGACCGTCCTTCAGATCGTCGACGACGAGGATGTCGGTCTCGCCCGCCAGGTTCAGCTGCCGAACGATGTTGCTGCCGATGAACCCGGCGCCACCCGTCACGATGATCATGCCGTGCCCTCACCGACGAGTTTCGCGTAGATCTCGATGTAGCGGCTCGTCATCCGCGTCGGCGAGAAGTCCTCGGCCTTGAGTTTATTCACTGATTTGATCCGCTCGCATAGTTCATTGTCGCGCTCGAGTCGCAGCACCGCACTCATCAGCGCATCGATATCGTCGGCGGCGCACAGGAAGCCGTTCGCCCCGTCCTCGATGATCTCGGGAATACCTCCGACCGCCGTCGCGACGACCGGCAGGCCGAACTCGAGCGCGTCGAGCAGGATCGAACCGAGCCCCTCGTGTCTGGAAGGATAAATAAACGCGTCGAAGGCCGCCAGATAATTACCGACGTCGTCGACGTAGCCCGTGAACACGATGTTGTCCAGGCCAGCCGCAGCCTCCTTCAGCATGGCTTCGTCCCGACCGCCGCCGACGAGGACGAAACGCACGTGAGACCCGGTGTCCAGGAGCCTGCGCGCGATCGAGATTACCTGCAGTTGCCCCTTGTGTGAGTCATCGAGCGCACCAATATGGCCGACCACGAACTGACCGCCGAACTGCCCGCGCAGCTCGGCCGCGCGCGCCGGCTGGCTGGTCAGTCCGCTGCTCGCATCCGGGATGACGGTCCAGTCGAGCTGCGCATCGAGCGCATCGATCGAGGCGCCGATCGCTGCCGACACCGGCACGATGGCGGCCGCGCGGCCATACATCCGGCGATTCGCCGCCGTATGCCGCGGTCCCTTCTGTACCCGGCGGGTCAGGAGATACGGCGTGCCCCGCAGTAATGAATTGAGCCATGCGGCCTGCGTGGCACGACCCTCATGAACGTGCACCAGGTCGATGCCGCCCAGCGCGAATGCGCCGGCGATGACATTGCCCGCCACCTGTTTCGTCGACAGGCGTTCGATCGATGCGCAACGTCCGGCCAGTGCTTCATTGCGGCGGGCAACCAGCGTTTGCCGCCAGCCGCGCTCGGCGAGTCCTTCAATCAGTAATTCGGTCTGGCGTTCCCCGCCACGATAGCCGCGGGCCAGGTTGATGTGCGCGATTCGAATCGGCTCGCTGGACATCCGGGCCGGTCGCCGCGACCTAGCGGTCGACGAGTGTGAACAGCGCCCCGCAATACGGGCACTTTGACGTGCCTTCCTTTTCGACCGGGAGATATACCTTCGGGTGCGAGTTCCACAGGTACATGCCGGGCATGGGACACGAGAGCGGCAAATCCGCGCGCGTCACATTGTACTCGTGCTCCGCGTTCGGCTGGATCAGGTTGTTCTCGGCTGCGCCTGACTTACTCATCGTGGGATGCTCTTTTCGTCCGTCGGTATCGTTGAAGTGGCGGGATTATAGCAGTGGGGCGCGCGCCGACATCATCCGAAGACACGGTTCCACGATGCCCGGACCACATCGGGCAGGTCCTCGACCTCGACCCGTGGCGTCACGGCCGGGTGGCCTGCCAAAGACAGACGATGGATGCGGCGACGATAGTTGCGGTAGACCTCCGCGAGGTTCTCCGCCTCGTCGGCAGACAGGATTCCGGCCTTGGCCAGCGCCTCGAGCTGACGAATGTTGTCGGAATAGAAGACGAGTTCCGCATCATTGCGGGCTTCGTTCAGCACGAGATACTGAACCATGAACTCGATGTCGGTCACGCCGCCTTCACCCTGCTTCAGATCGAACATCGTCGGCGTCTCCTCGCTGAGCTCGCCGCGCATCTTCAGCCGCATGTCGACCACATCGTCCCTGAGCGTGTCCCAGTGCGCGTGGCCCGTGAGTATCGAGGTCCGCACGTCCTCGAACCGGTCGCACAGCGCTGCGTCGCCGGCGACTGCGCGGCCGCGCAGCAACGCCTGATGCTCCCAGGTCCATGCCTCTTCCTGCTGGTAGCGCTCGAATGCGGCGATACCGGAAACGAGAAGGCCCGACTTCCCATTCGGCCGCAACCGGGTGTCGACCTCGTACAGCCCGCCGGATGAAGTCGACATCGTAAGGATGTGAATGACGCGCTGTGCAAGCCGAATGAAGAACGTCGCATTATCGAGCGTCTTGTCGCCATCGGTCTGCTGACGCTCGCCGGCCGAATCGTGGAGGAAGACGATATCGAGATCCGAGCCGTAGCCGAGTTCGAGCCCGCCGAGTTTCCCGTAGGCGACGATGATGAACTGCGCGACGCAGTCCTCGCCGTCGACGCGGAAGCAAGGCTTGCCATGCCGTTCGGCCATCTCGAACCACGCCAGGTCCAGCGCCCCACCGAGCACCAGTTCCGCGATGTCGGTCAGCCGATCGCTGACTTTCATCAGCGGCAGCGTGCCGCTCAGGTCGGCGACGGCGACGCGGAATACGGCCGCCTGCTGAAAATTGCGGAGCGCGTCGCGACGCAATTCGGCGTCGTCGATCGGTATCGCCGACAGGCGGGCCTCGAGATCCTCCGCGAAACTCTCCCGGCTCGGCGCGTCGAGAAAGATGCGCGGATCGAGCAGTTCGTCGAGCAGCAGCGGATGGGTCGCGACCTGCTGCACGAGAAAGCCGCTCTTCGCGCACAGGTTGACGAGCCGTTTCAGCGCTTCGGGATTCTCGTTCAGTAACGCGAAGTACGCGGAGCGGCGGCCGATCGACTCGATGATCATCAGCGCGCCGGTCAGCGCGTCGACGGGCTCGGACTCGCTCCCCGCCAGTGTCACGATCGCGGGCATCAACGTATCGAGTCGCTGGCGCCCGGCTTCGTCCAGCCGAAGGTAGAAGCCGCTATCGCGGAATGCGCGCAGTTTCTCGAGCGGTTCCGACGCGTCGCTGTAACCGAGTTCGAGCAGCAACTCCGCGATGCCGTCATCTGCCGAACCAGCGGCCCAGGCCCGAATCAGCTTCGCGCTCGGCTCGATCGCTTCGTGCTCGTCGGTGCCGGCAAGCACGATGTCGTGGAAGTTGTTCGACACCAGGTGACGCTGTTCGGCGAGCGCCTCGCTCAGCGTGTCCCAGTCCGGGTAGCCCATCGCGACTGTCAGCCGCGCGCGGTTTACGTCGTCGCCCGGTATATCGTGCGTCTGCCGGTCGTTGATGGCCTGCGTGCGGTTCTCGAACTGCCGCAGGAAGATATAGGCCTCGCGCAGATTTTCCGACACATCCGCCGGCAGGCCGCCGGGTTGTACCAGTTTCGCCAGTGCCGGCATCAGTTCGCGCTCGCGCAGCTCGGCGACGGACCCGCCACGCACGAGTTGCAGCGTCTGCACGATAAACTCGATCTCGCGAATACCGCCACGGCCAAGCTTGACGTTGTTCTGCAGTTCCTTGCGGCGGACTTCGGCCTCAATCATGGATTTCATGTCGCGCAACGAATCGAACACACCGTAGTCCAGGTAGCGTCGATAGACGAACGGACGCAGTACGTGCTCGTAAAGCGATTCTGCCTCGTCCCAGTCGTTGACGACGCGCGCTTTGACATACGCATAGCGCTCCCAGTCGCGGCCATGCTGCGCGAGATAAGACTCCAGAGCCGCGACACTGACGGCCAGCGGGCCGGCGTCGCCGAAGGGCCGCAAGCGCGTATCGACGCGATAAACGAAGCCATCGGGCGTCTTGTTGCTCAGAAAAGCGACGACACGTTGCGCGAGCGTGCGGAAGAACTCCTCGTTGCTCCGACAGCGCGAGCCGTCCGTCTCGCCGTTCTCGGAATACACGAAAATCAAATCGACGTCCGAAGAGAAATTCAGCTCTCGTCCGCCAAGCTTACCCATGCCGAGCGCGGCGAAACCGGATTCCTGACCATCCCGCGTGCGCGGCGTGCCGAACTTCTTTTTGAGTTCGGTTCGCGCGCGGTCGATCGCTGCGCTGATCGCCGCATCGGCGACCGCGGACAAGTCGGCCAGTGTCTCCTCGCACGGCGCGACATGCGTCGTGTCGCGCCAGAAGATCCGGGCAAGTTCCCGATGGCGCAGCAGTCGCAGCGAACGTTCGAACGACAAATCGCTGTCGGCGCTCGCGACAGCCGCAGAGAAATCGTCGATCAGTTCGCGCTCGGTCAGCGACCGCGCCAGCCGCCCCGAACTCGCGAGTTCGGGGAGCATATCCGGATAGCGGTCCAGAACGTCGGCGACGTAGGGACTGCAAGCGACGACCCTCGTCAGGTCGGCGACGAATTCGGGACTCTCCGCAGCCAGCTTCTTCAGCGCAGGGTCATCAGCACGGTGTTCGAACCAGTCGGCGACCGGTTCGTGCAGGATATCGGGGAGGCTTTTCAGATCAGGCGTCATGGATCGAATCTTCGGTTAGATGGCCGCATAAGAAAAGAGCGACGCGATAAACTCCGCCTTCTCTCTATAGAGTCCGTCATGACGAAACAACCGCTCACGCCCCCCCACGAGATCGAGATCGACGTACAACCGTCGGACATCGACGAACTCGGCCACGTCAATAACGTCGTCTACCTGCGCTGGGTGCAGGAGGCGGCGACGGCGCACTGGCACGTGCTGGCGACGGGCGAACAAAAAGACTCACTGCTGTGGGTCGTTCGCAAACACGAAATCGAATACAAACGCGCAGCGCTGTCCGGGGACGCCCTCGTGGCGCGTACGTGGGTCGGAGAAGCCAAGGGCAGAACCTTCGAGCGGCATACCGAGATCCTGCGCGAGGCCGATGGGAAGCTATTGGCGAAGGCCCGCACGCTGTGGACACCGATCGACAGCGAGACCGGCAGCTCGGTGCACCCGGGCCCGGACGTCTACGCGCTGTTTTCGACGCGTAAACGGCCCGACGGCTGATCGGCTCTGCGGCCACGCATCCCCCACCAGATGGTCCGCAGACCCTTGTTGCACGGGCTCTCGATGGCTTTCTGATAGGATCGGCAGCTTGATCGAGCACCTCAGAAAGTCGAACTCCCGCCTCCGCAGCGCGCTGCTGCTGATGAGCTTTGCAGCGATGGCGCTGCAGGCCGCGGTGCCGGCCGGGCTGATGCTCGATCTGGACCACGCGACCGGCGAACTTAGTTTCGTGCTGTGTCCGAGCCAGGGCGCCGGACCGACGCCGCCGATGCATTCGAGCGCAGACGCACACGACGGTCAGTCCGGCGATTCGCTAAGTGACCGCTCGCATCCGTCCTACGAGATGCTCAGCGAAGCCTGCGACTTCGCCGTAGCGACGGCGGCTCCGATTGTGCCCGTGCCCGTGCCCACGACCGTCGCAACTTTTCTCGCTGTGGCGATCGAACCCGTCGTCGAAGATCGACTGGTCGTACCGCCGAATATCACGCTCGGTGCCGTCTCGTCCCGAGGGCCACCCCGCTACTCCTGAAAACATCCGTCTTTCTTTATTGGACGGCGCCCCGACTATCGCCCATGTCGGCTGATCGCGGCGCTTTTGGAGTAGCACAATGGATCACAAGACAATCGCCCGGCGGGCCCTACCGCGGGCGCCCCGGATATTTCTGGCATCGGTATCTTTAGTGGTGGCGGCACCAACGATCGCCGCCGAGGCGCAGAAAGAACCGCCGAACATTACCGTCATCGGCCAGCGCGACGAAATGCAGCGCGTCACCGTCGACCCGCTGAACACGCCGCTGACGCAACCCACCACGGGTGAGCTGATGAAACGCACGCCGGGCGGCAACGTCAACTTCAACGGCCCACTGACCGGCATCGGCCAGTACCGGGGCATGTTCGCGTATCGCATCAACACGCAGATAGACGACATGCCGGTCACGGTCGGCGGCCCGAACTGGATGGACGCGCCGCTGCACAACGCGCCGATGCCACTACTCGATTCGCTCGAAGTCCAGCGCGGCATCACGCCGGTCAGCGCCGGCTCGGAGACGATCGGCGGAAACGTGCGGGCCAGCAAGCGTTCCAGCGACTTCTCCGCGACGGGCGATTTCGAGTTTCATGGCGGGGTCAACGCGTCCGCTCAGACCGTCGACGGCGGCTACGGCATCGGCGCCGTGCTGGCGGGCTCAAACGATAAGCACCGGCTGCATGCATCGGGCGTCGTGGAAGAGGGCGACGATACCGAATTCCCTGGCGGGAAAATTCGCCCGACGGAGTACGACCGCACCGCGTGGGGCCTTGGCTATGGGCTGTCGCTCGGAAATAACGAACTCGGGCTGGATTATTCGCGCAACGAGACCAGCAACAGCGGCTCGCCGGCCCTGCCGATGGACATTCGTTTCATCGATACCGACCTTTTCAGCGGCCGCTACACCGGCAGTATCGGCGGTACGACCCTGACGGCACGGCTGAACTACAACGAAGTCGAACACGGGATGGACAACTTCACGCTGCGCGCGCCGCCGCCGGATCCGGCACGCTATCGCCAGAACCTGGCCAATGGCGACGGCACGGGCTTCGAGCTGAGCGCCTTGACCGCCTTCCGTTCGGGCAAATTCGCGTACGGCATCGACGGCGACCTGACCAACCATGATTCGCGAATCACGAACCCGAATAACGCGATGTTCTTCGTCGAAGCGTTCAACGACGTCAAACGTGATCGCGTCGGCCTGTTCGGCGAATGGAGCACACCGATCGACGACACCTGGGCGTACGAGTTTGGCGGCCGCTATACACAGGTGAATGCCGATGCGGGCACGGTCAACGGCACACCGGCGATGATGATGCCGCCGGCACAGTCCCTTCGGGACGAATTCAACGCCGCGGACCGCAAGCTCGACTGGAATCTCGTCGATGCCGTCGGCAAGCTTTTCTACCGGGTGTCGGACACCCTGCGCGTGGATCTCGGGTTGGGGCACAAGGAACGCGCTCCGGTCTACCAGGAACTCTACCTCTGGCTGCCGTTGCAGGCGACGGCGGGACTCGCGGACGGCAAAAACTACGTCGGCAACCTGGACCTGAAACAGGAAAAGTCGAACGTCGTCGATCTCGGGCTGGACTGGCGCAATGGCGGCAGCTTCTTCGGCCCACGCGTGTTCTACAAGCGAGTGGACGACTACATCCAGGGCACGCCGTCGACCGATCCCCGGGTCATCATGATCAGCACGATGAACGGCGACCCGAATCCGCTGCAGTTCACCAATGTCGACGCGGAGTTTTACGGCTTCGATGCAGACTTCGGCATCCAGTTACCGGCCAGCGTGCGCATCGACGGTGTGCTGAGCTACGTGCGCGGCAAGCGGCGGGACATCGACGACAACCTCTATCGGATCGCGCCACTCACTTCAGTCGTCGGCCTGACGGTCGACCGCAGCCGCTGGAGCGCGACGCTGGAAGGCCAGTTCGCGTCCGAGCAGGACAAAGTGTCAGAAACGAATGAAGAGACGCCGACCCCCGGATACGGCATTGCGAATCTCTACGGCAGTTTCCGAGGGCTGGAGCAACTCGTGTTGACCGCGGGCGTCAACAACGTCCTGGACAAGGAATTCCGCGATCATACGAACGGCGTGAACCGCGCCAGGAACAGCGATGTCGCCGTCGGCCAGCGACTACCGGGCCCCGGGCGCAGTTTCTTCGCCCGGATCAGCTACAACTGGTAGGGATCAACCAACGATGAACGAGCACAAGAAACGTAATCC
>CAZISL010000218.1:0-14881 GCA_964541975.1 uncultured Chromatiaceae bacterium
CGTGAAGCGCAGCAACCCGATTCGCGTTCTGCGCGACAATGTGGTGATCTTCGAGGGTGAACTCGAGTCCCTGCGTCGCTTCAAGGACGACGTCAACGAAGTTCGCGCGGGTACCGAATGCGGTATCGGCGTGAAGAACTACAACGACGTCAAGGACGGCGATCAGATCGAGTGTTATGAGCGAGTCGAGGTCGCCCGCACGCTCTAGTCATGCCGCGCGACTTCCACCGTAGCCGACGGATCGAGGACCAGGTTCAGCGTATCCTGAGCGAGGTCGTCCGCACGGACGTCCGCGATCCGCGCTTGCATGGTGCGATCATTACCGCGGTCGACGTGTCACGCGATCTTTCCGTCGCGAAAGTTTATTTCACCGCCCTCGATCCGGAACAGGATGGTGACGAGCTGGCGGCCGCGTTCGCCTCGGCGATGAAATTCATTCGCGGGCGACTCGCGCAGCAGCTGACCGTCCGGCATGTTCCGGAGCTCCGATTTCACTATGACGACTCGATGGCGCGCGGCGAAGCGATGGACCGCCTGATCGAGGATGCGGTCTCCAGCGATACAGGAAAAAACGGTCCGACGGAGGACGAACCGAATTGAGCGGGACGGTGCGGTCTGACAAGGAAACCAATGAGCGCGTCCGGTCGCGCCGACGAACGGGGTCCAGGCGAAGCGAGCAGCGCGCCGTCGACGGCCTGTTGTTGCTGGACAAGCCGATAGGGCGCACCTCAAATGCGGTATTGCAGCAGGTGCGGCGATTGTTCCGGGCGAGGAAGGCCGGTCATACCGGCAGCCTCGATCCATTGGCGACCGGCATGCTGCCATTGTGCTTCGGGCATGCGACCAAGCTGTCGGCCTACCTGCTCGATGCAGATAAGACCTACCGGGTGACAGCGAGGTTCGGTGCACGCACGGATACGGCGGATGCGGACGGGCAGATCGTCGCAGAGTCGCCGGTCACCAGCATCGACCGGGCGGCCCTGGAAACGGCAATGAGCGGGTTCCGGGGAGAAATTCGGCAGGTGCCACCGATGTACTCGGCGCTAAAGAAGGACGGCAAGCGACTCTACGAACTGGCGCGGCGGGGCCAGGAGGTCGAGCGTGAAGCTCGCCCGGTGACGATCCATGAATTCGAGATCGAGACCTGGGATCCCGAGCAGCCGGTTTTGCTTGTTCGTTGCAGCAAGGGAACGTATGTTCGCACCCTGGTCGAGGATCTGGCGGCGGCTGCCGGCACGCTCGGCCATGTGGCCGCACTGCGCCGGTTGTCGGTTGACCCGTTTCCGCCCGAGGACCTGGTGACGATCGAGGAGCTGGAGGCGGCGGCGGAGCGGGATCAGGCAGAACTGGACGGATACCTGCGCGCGATGGACGGGGCCATCGAGGATTGGCCCGCGGTTTACTTAGACAGTGACCAGTCCTACTACCTGCGGCGCGGCAACCCGGTCCACGCACAGGCGGCCGGAGATCCCGGCCTGGTGAGGCTCTACGACGCGGACAAGCGCTTCCTCGGCGTTGGAGAAGTGTTGCGGGACGGGCGTTTGGCGCCGAAGCGACTGTTTGTGGACGCCGGTTAGCGGGCTGACGAGTTGGAGTCGCCGCCGCCGTATTTGGACTGTATCTATTCGGAATTTGCAGCTACAATACCGCGCGAATTCAAAGGGTAAACAAAGAAGTAGGACGCACAGGAGATCCGCGCAATGTCTCTCTCGGGAGTACAAAAAACAGGAATTATTGAAGAATACCGGCTGGACGATTCCGATACGGGGTCGCCGGAAGTTCAGGTAGCACTTTTGTCCGCACGCATTGCGGAACTGACTGGACACTTCAACGAGCACAAGAAAGACCATCATTCGCGGCAGGGTTTGCTGCGCATGGTCAACCGGCGGCGCAAGCTGCTGGATTACCTGAAGTCGAAGGATAGCGACCGCTATCGCACACTGATCAAGAGCCTCGGCTTGCGCCGTTAGGCCGACTAGCGACTCCATCAACGGAATTTCGGCTGCACTGACGCTCGTACCATACGGCGAGGTCGGTGCAGTCGCGCATGATCCATACAGGAAAAAAACGTGAAATCTATCAAGAAAACTTTTCAATACGGTGACCAGCAGGTCACCCTCGAGACCGGCGCGATCGCGCGACAGGCAGACGGCGCGGTTATCGTCAGCATGGGTGAGACCGTCGTCCTCGTTACGGCAGTCGGCCGCAAGGCGGCGGATCCCGGTCGTGACTTCTTCCCGCTGACCGTCAATTATCAGGAGAAGACTTACGCAGCCGGCAAGATTCCCGGCGGCTTCTTCAAGCGCGAAGGCCGTCCGTCGGAGAAGGAAACGCTGACGTGCCGTCTGATCGATCGCCCGATCCGCCCGCTGTTTCCAAAAGGCTTCAAGAACGAGGTGCAGGTCATCGCGACGGTGATATCCGTCGACACCGACATCGATGCGGACATCCCCGCGCTGATCGGCGCATCGGCGGCGCTCTCGTTGTCGGGTATGCCATTCGGCGGCCCGATCGGTGCGGCTCGCGTCGGTTACATCGACGGTGAATATGTGCTGAATCCGAAGCGCAGCCAGCTGACTGAATCGAAGCTGGACCTCGTTGTCGCGGGTACTGCAAACGCAGTATTGATGGTCGAATCCGAAGCGAAGCAGCTTGCGGAAGACGTCATGTTGGGTGCCGTCGTATTCGGCCATGAACAATTGCAGGCGGCGATCACCGCGATCAATGAGCTGGCTGAGGAAGCTGCCAAGCCGTCATGGGGCTGGCAGGCACCGGAAGCCAACCCGGCGCTGGCCGAAGCCGTCGCCGCTCAGGCCGAGTCGGATCTGACGGCTGCTTATACGATCAGTGACAAGCAGGAACGTTACGGCAAGGTCGGCGAGCTGCGCGCTGCTGTCGTCGAGGCACTGGCAGGTGCTGAGACGGCCGAGTTTTCGTCCGACGAGGTCGGTGGAGCGTTTGGCAAGCTCGAGAGCCGAATCGTTCGTCAGCGGGTGCTGAACGGCGAGCCGCGTATCGACGGTCGCGATACGACGACGGTGCGGCCCATCTCGGTCGAGACGAGCGTACTGCCCCGCACCCACGGTTCTGCCGTGTTTACCCGCGGTGAGACCCAGGCGATCGTCGTGGCGACGCTTGGCACGGATCGCGATTCACAGATCATCGATGCGCTCGAGGGCGAGTTCCGCGATCGCTTCATGCTGCACTACAACTTCCCCCCGTATTGCGTCGGCGAAACCGGCTTCATGAGCGGCCCGAAACGTCGCGAAATCGGCCACGGGCGCCTGGCGCGTCGCGGGATTGGCGCGGTACTGCCGACGGCCGACGAATTCCCGTACGTCATTCGGGTCGTCTCGGAGATTACCGAGTCGAACGGTTCGAGCTCGATGGCCTCCGTGTGCGGCACCAGCCTGGCGCTTATGGATGCCGGTGTGCCGATTAAGGCCCCGGTCGCGGGTGTCGCGATGGGTCTCGTCAAGGAAGACGAGCGTTTCGCGGTCCTGACCGACATCCTGGGCGACGAGGATCACCTCGGCGACATGGACTTCAAGGTGGCAGGTACGACCGACGGCGTCACCGCGCTGCAGATGGACATCAAGATTGATGGCATCACCAAGGAAATCATGGAAAGTGCGCTAAGCCAGGCCAAGGATGCCCGACTCCACATCCTCGGCGAGATGTCCAAGTCGCTGGAAGCGCCCCGCCAGGAAATGTCGGAATGGGCACCCACCATCATCACGATGAAGATTGATCCGGAGAAGATCCGGGACGTCATCGGCAAGGGTGGTTCCACCATCCGTGAGATCACCGAGCAAACCGGTGCGACGATCGACATCGACAACGACGGCACCGTCAAGATCGCGTCGGTCGAGGGCGCGGCTGGTCGCGATGCGAAGAGTCGCATCGAGCTGATCACCGCGGAAGTCGAGGTCGGACGTATCTACGAGGGCCGCGTCGCGCGCCTGATGGACTTCGGCGCATTCGTGACGATTCTGCCGGGCAAAGATGGTCTGGTGCACATCTCGCAGATTTCGGAGGAGCGCGTCGAGAAGGTCAGCGACAAACTCGCCGAAGGCGACATCATTCAGGTCAAGGTACTCGAGGTCGATCGTCAGGGTCGCGTGCGTCTGAGCATGCGCAACGTCGACGCTGCCGCGTGAGCCGAACGGCGTAGCAAAGCAATAAATCTGAACGGACTCGCCGCTCTGATCTTCGGGTCAGGCGGCGAGTACTTCGGTGGCGCCGCGCAGCGCTGAATCCAGTCGCTCCGCCAATGCCGGGTCATTTTCCCGATTCGCCAGTCGAATCAATTGCGACAGGAATTCCGGCTTCAGCAGATGTGAGCCGTGCTTCTCGCCGTCTTCAATGATTTGCAGTAGGACAGTGGTGGTTATTTCATCGCCGGTGGCTTGTTCGACGACCTTGATATCGGCGCCGGCGACAATCAGTTTGCGAAGGTCTTCCAGGTTGACGTAGCGACTCTGCGTCGTGTCATAGAGACGTCGATTGACGTACTTCCGTATTAGCTTCGGTTTTTTCATGGGAGGGGGACCCCGATCGTTGGTATGTTGTACTACTCTCGTATGTAGACCTCTTTAATCACCGCGAGTTCGCGGCTTAGCATCATCGTCAGTCTATTGTCGATCCGCATTGCAGCAGATTCAACCCGCCTTATAGATTCTTAAAAAAACTTTAATAATCAGATATTAATTATCTATATTTAAATAAACTTCGAGCTATAGTTCGTCACTTTGATCGCGCTTGGCCAGTTTGCGAACGTCCCAGTTATCGAGCGCCCAGGCCCAGACGGCATTCACGTCGGCATGTCTCAGCTGCTGGGGAGGGCCCTGTTGCAGGTGCGCCAGTCCGTCGACGAGGTTGACTGCGACCTTGCCGTCGTCGAGCGCCAGCGCGCCGGTTTGCTTGCTGAGTTTCTCACCGCCGCTCGTCGTGACCAGTGGAACGTGGCAATAACCGGGGCGCGTGAACCCGAGCGCTTCCTGCAAGCAAATCTGGGCGGGCGTTAAATCGAGCAGGTCGATACCGCGAACGACCTCCGTAATCTGTTGATCGTAGTCGTCCACGACGACCGCGAGGTTGTAGGCGATCAAACCGTCCTTGCGTCGAATGATGAAGTCCCCAATGTCCCTCTCAACGTCACAGCGAACGTGACCCTGGGCGAGGTCGTCGAAGCCGGTCGTTGCACCTCGCGTGCGGAATCGAATGGCGCTTGGATCGGCGCCATTCGGCGCGATGCGTCGATTGCGGCACGTGCCCGGGTAAACGGCGCCGGCTGCCCCGCGTCGCGCAATCTGGCGGATTTGCTCCCGTGAACACGTACAGGCGTAGGCCAGTTCGCGGGCCAGGAGTCGATCGACGCACTCGAAAAAGCGCAGTGTATTGTGCGATTGGTACAGGGTGGCGCCGTCCCACTCGAATCCATGCGCGTCGAGCGACGCGATGATGGCGTCCGCCGCCCCGGGAACCTCGCGCGGCGGGTCGATGTCCTCGATGCGCAGCAGCCACTCCCCGTGGTTGACCTTCGCCTGCAGATAACTGGCGATGGCCGCGACGAGCGAGCCGAGGTGCAGTGGCCCGGTCGGGGAGGGGGCAAAGCGCCCCCGGTAGAAATCGCCGGGGGCGGTTGCTTTAGAGATCGTCGTTGTCCCAGACGGGCGCCGGCGCCCGTTCAGCGAAACTCAGCGATACTGGT
The DNA here is from genome assembly GCA_964541975.1 of uncultured Chromatiaceae bacterium. Classification (GTDB taxonomy): domain Bacteria; phylum Pseudomonadota; class Gammaproteobacteria; order Steroidobacterales; genus SMWD01. Next base: position 5,714 of record CAZISL010000218.1, read on the forward strand.
CTTCGCGATCCGAGAACTGGCGTTCCGCAAGTTCCCGTCGCTCCTGTGCCTCGACGCAGAGCGTTGCCACCGGTCGTGCCTCCAGACGCTGCAGGCCAATTTCTTCGCCGGTTTCCTCGCAATAACCGTAGGACGCATCGTCGACTCGTGCGATGGCCGAAGCGATTTTCTTAAGGAGCTTGCGCTCGCGGTCGCGGGTTCGGAGTTCCAGGCCGAACTCGGATTCCTGCGTGGCGCGATCGTTTGGATCGGGAAAGTTGCTGGCCTCGTCCTGCATGTGATGGACGGTGCGGTCGACTTCCTGCATCAACTCCCGCTTCCAGGCCAGAAGTATGTTGCGGAAATGCTCGAGTTGATCGTCGCTCATGTAGTCCTCACCTTTGCGAGGCTTGTAGGGCGCGATTCCATGAATAAGCGCGTCCGATCCGGATACTGCCAACGGATCGATATCGCTGACGGCACTGGTCGTCATTCGCTTAGTGGCCGCTTTGGGAGCGGTTGCCTTCCTGGGCGCTTTCTTGTTGGTTTTCTTGGCCGCAGACTTTTTAACTGTACTGGTAGTCACGGTCTTTTTCGAAATCCTCTTCTTTTGGGAAGCCTTCTTCTTCGCAGGCTTCTTGACGACCTTTTTCTTCGCCGGTTTCTTCTTCGAAGCCTTCTTCTTCGAAGCCTTTTTCTTCTTCGAAGCCTTCTTTTTAGAAACTTTCTTCTTGTTACTTTTCTTTTTCGCAGCCTTTTTCTTCTTCGCTTTCTTCTTGGCTACTTTCTTTTTGGATGCTTTTTTCCTGGCCACCTTCTTTTTCGCAACCTTCTTCTTGGTCGCGGTTTTCTTCTTGGCGACTTTCTTCCGAGACACGGGCTTGCGCGCCTTGGATTTAGACTTTTTCCGAATGGGTTTCTTTTTCGCAGCCATCTGTCTGGGCCCCGACGGTCAAAAAATAACCGCGGAATTATACATACGACAGCCCGATTTAAAAGGGGTTTTGACCCTCAGATGCGAAATATTTACTGGCCCGGAATCAGGCCTAGTTTTGGGTCATTCGGTGATCTGGCCGGAGGGGAGGCTGACCGGCTCGGCTGGAGCCCACTCATCCGCCCGATGCTCGGCAACGACGGTGGTGTAAATACCCCCGCGCACATTGAAATCGGCGGTCAATCGCATGAAACGAGGTGCGGTTGCGTCGACCAGGTCCGACAGTATCCGGTTGGTGACGGCCTCGTGGAAAGCACCGACATCTCTGAACGCCCAGACATACAGCTTCAGCGCTTTTAGCTCGACGCAAGATGCTTCCGGTATGTACTCGAGTAGCAATGTGGCGAAATCCGGCTGGCCGGTCTTCGGGCACAGGCAGGTGAACTCCGGGATCCGGATCCGAATCGTATAGTCCCGCTCGGGCCTCGGATTCTCGAAAGTTTCCAGCACGGACGAGGGGTTATCGCGAATTGTTGCGGTGATTTTTAAGCTCACGGGCAGGGCGGAATTCGCCGCGATCCTTGCTGTATTGCACAGGTTTTTACTTTACACTACGGCTTGTAAGCAAACCACGGTGTTTGTTTCAGGGTGTTGTTGTTAAAAACCATTCGCTGAGAGCGCGACGGGGGTCAAGTACCGCGCGGCGAGGGTGAGTGTGTTGACCAAATTTACGGGGGACGCGGTGTTGCGCGACGTGCGAGCAGCGTACTCAGCTAACAAGAATTTCCAGGTCGAATCGGCCGCAGATCGCCTCCGCGGGCAGGTGGTTCGATGAGACTATCCAAGATCAAACTGGCCGGTTTCAAGTCCTTCGTGGACCCGACGCCGATTCATTTCCCGAGCAATCTGGTCGGTATCGTCGGCCCGAATGGCTGTGGCAAGTCGAATGTCATTGATGCCATTCGCTGGGTCATGGGCGAGACGTCGGCCAAGCACCTGCGCGGCGATTCGATGGCCGATGTCATCTTTAATGGCTCCTCGTCGCGGAAGCCCGTCGGCGCGGCGAGCGTCGAGCTGTATTTCGACAATAACGACGGTACGGTAGGCGGGCAATACGCAGACTACGCCGAGCTCTGCATCAAGCGCGCGGTCTCACGTGACGGCACGTCGCAGTATTTCCTGAACAACGTTCGCTGTCGTCGCAAGGACATCACCGGCATATTCCTGGGTACCGGCCTTGGGCCGCGCAGCTACGCCATCATCGAGCAGGGGATGATTTCCCGTCTGATCGAGGCGAAGCCGGATGAAATGCGCGTCTATATCGAGGAAGCGGCCGGCATATCCAAATACAAGGAACGCCGGCGCGAAACGGAGAACCGGATCCGTCATACGCGCGACAACCTCGATCGTTTGAACGATCTGCGCGAGGAAGTCGAGAAGCAGATCAAGCACCTGCAGCGTCAGAAGCGCCAGGCCGAGCGTTACAAGGAGCTCAAGCACGAGGAGAGCACGCTCGAGGCTGAGTTGCTGGCGATTCGTCTGGGTGACCTGCAGAAAGAACTTGGCGCTCAGGAACAGCAGCTTTCGCAGGGGCAGACGACGCTCGAAGCGGCCATCGCCGACCAGCGTGGTGTCGAGGCGAAGATTGAACAGGCGCGCGAGAAGCAGGTCGAGGAGCAGGAAGCGTTCAACGCAGCTCAGGGCCGTGTCTGGTCCGTCCAGAGCGAGATATCGCGGCTCGAGCAAGCCCTTGCGCACGCCCGCGAGACGCGCGATCGCCACCAGGAAGATCTGAACGCCGCGCAATCGCAATTGACGGAGTTGAATCGCGAGATCGACTCGGACCGCGCACAACTCGAGGAGTTGGAATCGAGCCTGGAACGCCTTGCGCCGGACTTGGAACAGGCCCGCGTTTCGGAGCAGTCATCCGTTACTGCGTTGCGCAACGTCGAGTCGGCGCTCGAGGAATGGCAAAAGACCTGGCATGACTTCACGCTGGAAACGAAAGAGCATCAGCGCGTTACCCATGTCGAGGCAGCGCGTATCGAGCAGCTCGAGGCGCGGATCGCCCGCTTGCAGCAGCGCGATGCGGAACTCGTTGAAGAACAACAGAGTATGTCGCTGAATGATCTCGAAGCCGAATTGCTGGTCCAGGCTCGCACCGAGCAGGAAGCGAGCCAGGCGGTGGATCGCTTTGCCGGAGACCTTCAGCGAATCGATCGCGAACTCGGGCAGCAGAGGGAGCAGGAGCAATCCTTTGGCGGTGAGCTCGAGCAGGTTCGCGGCAATCTGGAGTCGGCCCGGGGTCGTGTGGAAACGCTGGAGGCTTTGCAGGAAGCCGCGCTCGGTCAGGACAAGGACGAAGTGCGTCGCTGGGCCTCCGCGCAAAATCTGGATGGTCGGCCGAGACTCGCGCAAAGGCTTAGAGTCGAGAAGCGCTGGGAGCGCGCGGTCGAAACCGTGCTCGGCGATTTCCTGCAGGCGATCTGTGTGACGCGTTGCGAGGACCATCTTTCCAGCTTGCCGTCGGCGGACGTCATGCTGATTAATGGCAGCGACGATCCGGGTGAACCGGCGGGGACGTTGCTGGCGAAGGTTGAGAACGCGGGTAGCGCAGCGGCGTTGCTCGGTGCCGTTCGCGTTGCGGATACGCTCGACCAGGCGATGGCCATTCAACAAGGTCTGCAGGGCGGGCAGTCGGTGGTGACGCCCGATGGCGTCTGGCTCGGCCGCGGCTGGGTCCGCATCAGCCGGGGCCAGGAGGAAGCCGGTGGTCTGATTTCGCGCGAGCATGATATTCGCGAACTGCGCGACCAGGTGCGGGATTTCGAGCAGAAAGTCATTCGTCTCGAGACCGATCGGCGCACGACCAGAAAGCGTCTCGGCGAACTCGAAATCGAGCGCGCAGACGCGCACCAGAAGCTCACGGAAGCGAATCGGTATTTCGGCGAGGCAGCATCGGTGCTCGCGAGCCTGCGTCAGGACTTCGATCGGCTGAAGGGTCGCATGGCCTTGCTGACTCGCGACAGCCAGGCGGTGCGCGACGAACTCGAGTCGATGCACCTGTCGCTGCGTGACTCCAAGGCGAGTCTCGAGCATGCCACCACAGCGGTCGATCGGCTCGACGATCGACGGCCTGAACTCGAGGCGCAGCGCGAGCAGTTGCAGACCGAATTCGAACAGGCGCGAGAGAAGGCCGGTAGCGATCAGGCCAACGCAGCCCGCATTAATGTTGAATTTGAAAGTCGCCGCGTGTCACGCGAGTCGGCGAGTACGACATTGACGCGAATCAGCGCGCAACGTGGACAATTGCAGGAACGGGTGAATGTGCTGAATGAGTCGATCTCCTCGAGCGATGCGCCGTTGCAAGGCATGCAGGACGAGCTCGATGTCGCACTCAGGCGCGAGGTCGGTATCAAACGCGAACTTGACGAGCAGCGCCGAACAACCGAGGCGGCAGACGCGGAGTTAAGGACGAGCGAACTCAACAGAACCGAATGCGAGGGAAAGGTCGCCGAAGCCCGCGAACAGGTTGACGATCTGCGCATGCACGTTCGCGAGACCCAGGTCCGTCGCGAAGGTATTGCGGAGCAATTCGCCCAGCTCGAGTTACAGCTCGAAGCCGTCGTCGCGGACCTTGACGATGCTGCTGATGTCGACCAGTGGGACGAGCGGCTGACGAGCGTCAAGCGGCGCATCGACCGGCTCGGCGCGATCAACCTGGCTGCGATCGAAGAGTTCAAAGAGCAGTCCGAGCGCCAGAAGTACCTGGAGGCGCAGTTCGAAGATCTGACCTCGGCGCTCGAGACCCTCGAAGGCGCAATTCGAAAGATCGATCGGGAGACGCGCACCCGTTTCAAGGAAACCTTCGACAACGTCAACGCCGGTATCCAGCGTCTGTTCCCGAAGTTGTTCGGCGGTGGTCATGCGTATTTGAGTCTCGATAGCGATGACCTGCTCAACGCCGGTGTCACCGTTATGGCGCAGCCGCCCGGCAAGCGCAATAGCACGATTCAACTGCTGTCGGGTGGCGAGAAGGCGTTGACGGCAGTTTCGCTCGTGTTCTCGATTTTCGAATTGAACCCGGCGCCGTTCTGTCTGCTCGATGAGGTCGACGCGCCACTCGACGATGCCAACGTGGGGCGATTCTGCGACATCGTTCGCGAGATGTCCGAGACCGTGCAATTCCTGTGCATTACGCACAACAAGACGACCATGGAAATGGCCAGCCAACTGACCGGCGTAACGATGAATGAGCCGGGAGTGTCACGACTGGTTTCCGTCGACATCGACGAGGCCGTGAAACTCGTTGCGAGCTAGCCTGAGACTAAATCGTGGCGGATTTAAGGTGGCTGCTCCTGGTTGTCGGGCTCGCGATCGTCGCGGGCATCTACCTCTTTACGCGATTTAAACCGCGCCTGGACAAGCGACTCGGGGCTCTCGCGCCGCGCCGCGAACCAACGATCGGCGGTGCTTCCTCAACGCCTGAAGAGACTTCGTCCGCGCCGGTCGATAGTGACACCGAGCCGCAGTCCAGTTCGGACGAAACCCCGGACGTGCCGTCACCTGCGGAGGTGAAAATCGTTGCGATCCGGCTGATGGCACGCAACAAAACGGGCTTCCCGGCAGACAAGTTGATATTGGCCATGCGCGAGCTGGGTCTCAAGCATGGCGAGTTTGGGATCTTTCATCGCCCGTGTGACGAGGAGGGGCGATATAACGCATTCAGTGTTGCGAGTCTCGTCGAGCCGGGGGCGTTCGATTTGACCAAGATCAAGACTGAGACCTACCCCGGCGTCAGTATCTTCATGATGCTGCCCGGAGCGCGTGACGGCGTGGAAATCTTTGACGACATGCTGGCGACGTCCAGGTCGCTGGCGCGGGAACTGGATGGCGAGTTACTCGATGAGCAGGGTAGTTCGCTGAGCGTGCAGAGAGAACGCTATCTTCGCGAAGAAGTCATCCAGTTTGAGCATCGGGCAACCGCTTAAATTCGCAGCGACGTCTAGCCGCGCGATACGCACAGAATGGCAGGATCAGGCGAACAGCAGGAAGGGCAGGTGGCAACAGGGCCGGCCGGCGTCATCCAGCGGGTTTCCGAGTTACGGCGCGAAATCGATGATCACAACTACCGCTACTACATTCTTGACGATCCGTTAGTCCCCGACGCCGAATACGATCGACTCATGTCGGAGTTGACTGAGCTCGAACGCGAATTCCCTCAGCTGGTTGTCCCGGAATCACCGACGCAGCGTGTCGGTGCATCGCCGGTCGACGGTTTCGAACAGGTTCGGCACGAGCTGCCGATGCTGTCGTTGGACAACGCATTCTCGAACGAATCCGTAACCGACTTTGATCAGCGCGTGCGCGACCGGCTCGAGACTGACGGGCCGATCACCTACGCGGTGGAACCGAAGATCGATGGTACCGCGATCAGCATCGTTTACGAAGATGGCAAGCTCCGACGCGCCGCGACTCGTGGTGACGGCACGACTGGAGAGGACGTCACGCACAACGTTCGAACGATTGCATCGATACCGTTGCAGTTGCGCGGTGAGGGTTATCCGGGCTTCCTCGAAGTGCGCGGGGAAATATTCATGCCGCGTGCGGGATTCGAAGCATTGAATGAGCGTGCTCGCAAGGCCGGACAAAAGACATTCGTCAATCCACGCAATGCCGCGGCCGGGAGTTTGCGGCAGCTCGATCCGGAACTGACAGCCGAGCGGCCGCTCGATTTCTTTGTCTACAGCACGGGCGTGGTCCGTGGCGGCGAGATGCCGGGCAGCCACAGCGCCTCCTTGAGCAAATTAAAGGGCTGGGGCCTCAAGGTGTGCCCTGAATCGGATGTTGTCGATGGCGTCGACGGCTGCATCGCCTATTACGATGAGATCGGTCGGAAGCGCGATTCGTTGCCTTACGACATAGACGGCGTCGTCTATAAGGTCGACGTTTTCGAGCAGCAGCAGCGTCTCGGTTTCGTGTCGCGTGCGCCGCGATGGGCTATCGCTCACAAGTTTCCGGCTCAGGAAGAAATGACCACGATCGAGGGCATCGAATGGCAGGTTGGTCGGACCGGGGCGGTGACGCCGGTTGCCCGACTCGCGCCGGTATTCGTTGGCGGCGTTACCGTCAGTAATGCCACCCTGCACAACTTCGATGAGCTGAAACGCAAGGATGTGCGCGTCGGGGATACGGTTATCGTGCGTCGGGCCGGAGATGTAATTCCGGAAGTCGCTCGCGTCGTTTCGGAGCGCAGACGAAAAGGCGCCCGCAAACCGAAGCTGCCGACACGCTGTCCGGTTTGCGGGTCGGATGTGGTGCGCACCGAAGGCGAGGCCGTCGCGCGGTGTTCCGGTGGTCTTTATTGCAGCGCACAGCGCGTCGAAGCGATCAAGCATTTTGCGTCCCGACGAGCAATGGATATCGAGGGACTGGGAAGCAAACTTGTAGAGCAGCTGGTGGATTCAGAATTGGTCACGACACCCGGCGACCTCTACGGATTGACCGCGGCTCAGCTATCGATTCTGGATCGCATGGGCGAAAAATCTGCGGGCAACCTCATCGCGAGCCTGGAGAAGAGCAAACGAACGACCCTGGCGCGGTTTCTGTACGCCTTGGGTATTCGTGAAGTGGGAGAGGCCACGGCACAGAATCTGGCCAGCCACCTTCGCGGTGTCGAATCGCTCGCTGAAGCTTCGGTGGAGACGCTGCAGGAGGTGCCGGACGTGGGCCCCATCGTAGCGGCCCACGTCCGAACGTTCTTTCAGCAGAAGCATAATGCCGATGTCATTCGTCAGTTGCTGGAATCGGGGATTTCCTGGCCGCAACCAGAAGCACCGATGGCGGACGGAAAGGATCAAACATTCGGTGGAATGACGTTCGTTTTGACCGGCACCCTTCAGTCCATGACACGCAATGATGCCAAAGCAAAGATTCAGAGTTTGGGCGGCAAGGTCACTGGTAATGTTTCTAAAAACACGGATTTCGTCATTTCTGGCGAAAAAGCCGGTTCAAAACTAAAATCTGCGCAAAATCTGGGCGTCAAAATATTGACGGAAGAGGCCTTCTTAGAGCTGCTATCACAGTAAGGCCACCTAAACACTTCCCATATCTGGTAAAAAAACCAGCAAAATCAACAGTCAATTTCGTCCCAAAAAACCTAGAATCGTGCTGAACGATCAGAATATAACCGCATGATTTTGGGTTCTTTTTCCCAATTGATCGGCGCAATTGACCGCCCGTCAGGCCTTATCTATATTCCCGCGGATGTCGAGTTCTGTGCAAAAAGAAATGCTGCACTCGTTCTACCGCATAATGTTGCCATTAGTGCGGTTGCTTCTGCGGACGGGTATTGGCTTCAAGGAATTCTCAAAACTGTCGAAAATGGCTTTTGTCCAAGCGGCAACTGAGGACTACGGAATTCGAGGGCGACCAACGAATATTTCTCGTGTGGCCGTAATGACAGGTTTGACGAGGAAGGAAGTTAAGTCGATTCGAGAAAAAGGTTGGGTGGCTTCAGGGGAAAGCGAAGAAAGTTGGTGGGAATCAAACTTTCCTCCATCGGACATTTTGCACTTTTGGCACACTGACCCAGAGTTTGTTGACGCCGCCGGTGATCCTAGAGCTCTAACATTTTCCGGTGGATCCCCGTCTTTCACCGACCTAACTCGCCGATATGCGGGCGACATTCCACCAGGCGCGATGCGCGTGGAACTCAAGAGGACTGGTGCTATCAGCGAAGGTGAAGACGGACTACTAGTGCCCTTAGTGCGATATTGCGTTCCGTTCGATCTCGATACTAATTTTGTACAGACGATTGGCTATTCAGTGTCGCGATTGGCGAATACCGTATTGACGAATTCGCAACAGTTTGAACTTCCACCGGAGGAGCGTGATAGCAACTTCGAGAAGTACGTTTGGACGCAGAATCTCTCGGACGAAGATAAGGAAGACTTCAAGGAACTTGTCGAGAAAAGAGCAATGGCATTGCTCGTCGAGTTGGACGATTGGATTGGTGTGAGGGAGCAACGCGCGAACGTTGGTTCAGAAGGGAAAAACCGGGGTGTTTCCCAACGATCTGTAACAGGAGACTGTGGATTAGGAGTATTCTACTTCGCCGACGATGAGTAGAACATCAGTCCTATAAAGCGCGACCCGTCGGGCCTCTTCATGGTCTGTATTTCGATTCCAGAATCTCTAACGTAGGGCAACAGTTGCTACCGCAGTCCGCCGGTGCTGATGCCTCGCAGTCCGCC
>CAZISL010000219.1:0-29139 GCA_964541975.1 uncultured Chromatiaceae bacterium
GCACGACGGCCTGGAACTGGTCGAAGGCACCAAGCTCGATGCAGTGTACCGCTTGCCCGGCGCGGACTTTACGCCGTACCAGCGCGTCGCGATCCTCGAATGTGCCGTCGCGTTCCGCAATAACTGGCAGCGCGACCAGAATCGTGACCGTCGCGGCGGCAGCCGCATCACGCCTGATGACATGGATCGGATCAAGTCGACCTTGTCCGAGGAGTTCCTGAAGATCTTCACCGAGGAGCTCGAGAAGGGCGGTTACGCGGTGGTCGATACCGGAGGCGAAGACGTTCTCGTGCTGCGTCCCGCGATCATCAATCTCGACGTCGCAGCGCCTGACATCATGGAGCCTGGCCGGACACGGACGTTCAGTGCGACAGCCGGGCAGATGACGCTTTATCTGGAGGTCTACGATTCCGTAACGAGCGCGATACTTGGCCGCGCCGTGGATGCTCGCTCGAGCCGGGGGCCGGGTCGTGTGCAGATATCGAATCGCGTGACCAATAGAGCCGAGGCGGATCGCATCCTCCGACGCTGGGCGACGATTCTGGTCGGCAAGCTCGATGCGGTGCACGGCAAGACCGCGAAATAGCGACGCATTCCAACCTGCGGTCCGATTCGACTTTTGCTTTTTCGCAACACTGGCGATGACGCCGCAGTCTGTTAGACTCGGCGCTGAATTTTTATTCTGTGGGGGAAAACCGACATGGCCTCGATAAGCAGGAACTCTCTCGTTCCCATATTGATGATTGGATCGCTGGCGTCAGCGCCCGCGTTTGCCGCGTTCGACGAAATGATCGTCTCGTCAGAACGCACCGACGCTAATCTGCAGGACGTGCCGATCGCGGTAACCGCCATCACTCAGGAAGAACTCGAAAACCTGCAGATTTATCAGGGTACGGACCTGCAGCGTTACACGCCGAGCCTGAACATGTTCAACAACGTGACGTCGCCGACCAACCTGTCGCCGTCGTTGCGTGGTGGCCTCCAGCAGGATGCATCGCTGATCAGTGCGGAGTCACCGTTCGGTATCTACATCGATGACGTATTCGTCGGTCGCCTGAACGGCAACAACGTGCAGCTGACGGACATCGAGCGTGTCGAGGTGCTGCGCGGACCGCAGGGCACGCTGTACGGACGAAACACCGCCTATGGCGCCATGCGCTTCATTACGAAGACCCCGGACGATGAGTTCTGGTTCAACGCCGATGTCGGCGCCGGTAACTACGACCAGGCGCGTGTCAATGGCAGCATCGGCGGGCCGCTGGGCGACTCCTGGGCGGGCTCGTTTTCTGCGCAGTACAACACGAAGGACGGCCAGTTCAGGAATGTCGCAACGAACGAGGACGTCGGGCTGCAGGAGAACGTCGCGGCACGCGGCAAGATCCGCTACCGGGGCAGCGAAACGTTCGACGCGCAACTGTCCATTTCCTACGTTGAGTCAGAGAATGACTCGAACCAGATGCCGAAAGGCGTGACGCCGGGTATTCCGAGCGATTGCGAGGGCTTTCCGAGCGGTGTCTGCGATCCCGCCAACGGCGAGATCGCGCAGTTCACGACTTCGGATCTCGTATGGGTGAACGGGGACTACGGCGTCAGCACGCCGGTTGGCCAGATTCAGCCCCCGCCGCTGGGCGACAGGCCGCGCGGTAAGACCGACCAGACGATTGCGGCGCTGAACCTGTCCTGGGATCTGTTCGGCGATCGTTTGACGATCAAGTCGATCACCGGCTATGTCGGGCTGGAAGATTACTTCCACACGGATTTCAGCGGCAACACCGGCAGCGCGACTCAGTTCTTCGGCTTCACCGGTGCGACGGATGTCGACTCGGACCAGTGGTCGCAGGAATTCCAGGCGCTCGGGACCATCGGTGACAATCTCAGCTACATTGGCGGCATCTACTACCTGAACGAAGACGCCACGCAGCAATTCGGCTGGAATGGCTACAACATGATATTCGGCCCGCTACCCGGTGGCCTGATTCCGGGATTCGCGCCTGTATCCCAGAGCGACCTGAGCGTCGATACTGAATCCATCGCGGTCTACGGTGAGGCGAGCTACAACATCACCGAGAAACTGAAGGCCACTGCCGGCCTGCGCTGGACGGAGGACGACAAGAAGTTCAACGCCGACTTTACTTCGTTGCTCGGACCTCCTACAACAACCATGATACCGCTGGACGGAACATGGAGCGAGTGGACACCCAAATTCGCGCTCGACTACCTGTTCGATACGTCCGGCTCAGTCGACAGCATGTTGCTGTACGGTTCGGCGGCCAAGGGCTTCAAGGGCGGCGGCTTCAGTGCCATCGCGATCTTCAGCGATTCCGATTTCGCTGTCTATGGTCCCGAGACGAACTGGACCTATGAGGGCGGCCTGAAGAGTGAGCTCTTCGGCAATCAGCTGCGCACGAACCTCGCGTACTTCTACTCGGACATCAAGGACATCCAGCAGAACTCGACGGTCGAACTGCCGGGCGGCGGTTTCGGGTTCCCGGTGCAGAACTCGGGTGATGCCACGATCCAGGGCCTCGAGTACGAGATCACGTGGAGTCCGCTGGACAGCCTGAACGTGTTCCTGATCGGTAACTTCCTCGATGGCGAGTACAGTAACCTGAATCCGGAGAGTTCGGCCGGCCAGGCCGAGGACCTGTACGGTGTGCCGGCGATCCCGCCGCAGATACCGGACTTCACGGTGACGATCGGCTTCGATTTCACGTTCGACATGCCGGGTAACTTCTTCGGCGACACGAAGTTCGGCATGGACTACTACAAGACGGATGACTACGTCTCAGCGGCGACGAACGACTTCTACAACGATGGTTGGGACATGCTGAATGGATTCGTCGCAATCCAGTTCGCGGACAACTGGGAAGCACGCCTCAGCGGCAAGAACCTGGCGGACGATGTCATCGTCGTCTCGGGTAGCCGGGGACTGGGCGGTTTCGTCTGGTTGCCGCCGCAGGAGATCCTGTTCCAAATCTTCTATCGCAACTGATAGAAACAAATCTGGTAAGAAAACGACGGCCCCGTTTCGACGGGGCCGTTTTTTTTGGTAGGCCTTACTTGGGCGTCTTGCGGGATAGCCCGATCTGCAACTTGCCCTTGCCGAAGCGCTCCGCGACGTTGTCGATCGTCTCCAGCAGTTGCTGATCCTGTTCGCTTTCCTTGCCCTGATCGAACAGGTCGCCCTGGTCAGGCTCATCCTCAGACCAGTCACTGATCCCGACGCCAATCAATCGCACCGGCTTGACGGGCAGGTCGCCGTGCTCGAAGAGTTGCCACGCGGTCTGAAACAGCTGGCGTTCGTCATGGGTCGGGCCGCTCAACTTCCTCTGGCGGGTGTGGGTCTCGAAGCCCTCATAGCGAATCTTCAGTGTCACGACCCGACCCGACAGCCGTTCGCGTCGTGCGATGCCGGCAACGCCGGCGGCGAGCTCCCGCAGCGTGTCACGCAGAGCGTTCTTGTCCGTAACGTCGGTGCCGAACGTCGTCTCTTTCGAAATGCTCTTGCGCTGCCGGTCCGGCACGATCTCGTCGGAGGCGATACCCATGGCCTGCCGGCGAAAGCTCGCGGCCGCACGCGCGCCGAGGCGCTGCTCCAGTTCGTCCTCGGGAAACGCACGTAATTCGGCGACGGTGCGAATACCGAGTCCGTCGACGATCTTCTGTGTCTGGCGCCCGAGGCCCCGCAGGTTCGAGACCGGCATTGGCGCCAGGAAGTCGAGGACTTCGTCCGGCCGCACGACGCACAGGCCATCCGGTTTGCGCGACTCCGAGCCGAGTTTCGCGATCAGGCGATTCGGGCCGATGCCGACGGAGGCCGTGAGCTGTGTCTCTTGGAAGATCCTGTCGCGCATCTCACGCCCGATCTCTTCGGGTGGGCCGAGCAACTTTTCAAGACCGCTGACGTCGAGATAAGCCTCGTCGATCGAGGCCGCTTCGACGACGGGGGTAATGGTCTCGAGTACCGAAAAAACCCGCTGCGACGCCTCTTTGTACTGCTCCATGTTCGGGCGCAGGAAAACGGCGTCGGGGCAGCGACGGTAGGCTTCCGCGATCGGCATCGCGGAATGAATGCCGAACTCGCGCGCCTCGTATGAAGCTGCCGCGACCACGCCGCGGTTGCCCGGCTGCGCACCCACGACGACCGGCTGGCCATCGTACTCCGGGTGCTCCCGCTGCTCGACGGACGCAAAGAACGCGTCGAGATCGACGTGGGCGATCCAGCGTTCTGGTTGAGGGGCGGGTGCCATTCGGAAGGCGTCCTTCAGACTACGGAGCCAGCAACATTTGTTCCAGACGAACCAAGTCGGATGCGCCCAGCAGCCCGTTGGGGTTGCCGGTCGGGTGCACGTCGCAGCGGGAAACAGCACTTGGATCGAGGGTAATGGCACCCGTCAGATGGCGCTGGAGGAGCAGCAGGTCGGCCGCATCGAGCTTCCCGTCATCATTAGCGTCTCCGGCGACCGTCTCAAACAGCGCCAAGCTGATCGCGCCCAGGTTCAAGCGGGGAAAGGTCAGTCCGTTCCGCGTGTCGAGCACCGGGTCGCCATTATCTATCAGCAGAGATTTCATCTCGGCATAGGTCAGCGTCGAATCGAATGACTTCATGACCGCCAGTGCTCCGGCGACGTGCGGGGCGGCCATCGACGTGCCGCTCGCGGTCGCATAGCCGCCACCGGGATACCCTGCGGTGATCGGCTGGCCGGGCGCCAGAACATCTAAAAACGAGGCGCTGTTGGAAAATGAACTGACCGTGTCGCTCGTATCCAGGACGCTGCCCACGGAAACGACTTTGCTGAGGCAGGCCGGGTGCCCCATCGCGCTCGTGTAATAGTCATTGCCGGAAGACGCGGCGACGATGATTCCCAGGGACTCGAGTGCGTCAATCGCGTCCGTAAAGTTCGAGCTCCCGTCGCACGCGGCGCTGTAATTGCCGCCGCCGAGACTCATGTTGACCGACGCAATGTTATAGCTCGCCGTCAGATCAGCAACGTATTCCAGCGCCGACAGCTGATCGTGATCAAACGACAGGATGCACGGTGCGTTCCCGATGCCACAGTAAATTGGGGAGCTGAAGCGACTGAATACCTGGATCGCTATGATCCCGGCTTCTGGTGCCATTCCGGTATAAGTGGTGTTACTGCCCGCTGCGATCGCCGCAACGTGCGTGCCATGCCAGCATGGGACATCGGTACACTTGGTAGGCGCGGCCGCACCGGGACCACTTTGGAAATACTGTGTGGCGTTGTTGTTGCCACCGGCGGGACATAGGTTGGTGGCGCTGTACTGAGCCCAGTTCGTCGAAAAGCACGCCTCCCAGACGACGCGGTTATCGAACGTCGAATGAGCGGCGTCGATACCGGTGTCCAGGATCACGGTGACCGCGCCGTTGCCATTGAATCCATAGTTCCGCGCGGTCTGAGAGTCGACCAGGTCGTTCGACTGCTGCAGGTGCGCTTTACGCGGCTTGCTTTCCCGGACGGCGTCGACAAGTCCGCTGTCGATCAACGCGTCCAGCTGAGCGGCGTTGACGAAGTATGCTGAAAGACCTGATCGTCGGTACTCCGCGAAAGGTCGAATATTCTTCGGCGCCATCGCGTTCTTGAGGCGTTGTCGGCCCGCTTCGCGCCGGATGGCCTGGCTGCGTCCATCGGGCTTGTCGACCTTGAACCGGACGATCACGGGTATCGCCTGGCGTTCGACGATCTTTTGCTGCAAATCATTATATTCGGGCGCGATACGCGCTCGCTCCGCGCGACGATCGGGCGCGGCATAGCTATTGCTGCCAACGACCAAGCAGACGAGCAGCATTGACCATCGCGAAGCAGTCGATCGAATATTCGGACGTTGGACGGCAGCAGGCATCAAATGAGTGGTTCTATGTGTTTGCAGTTTCCGATGATTCTACGGGTAGTTGGTCTTTCCCAGCTGCTACAATCCGCGACTATGTTAACTGATTGGTCATGCCGTTGAGTCACGACAAGAAAATTTTAATATTCGGTGCGACCCGCGGCACGGGTTTGGAGACGGCGCGAATCCTGACCGGGCGCGGCGACAAGGTCGCGGCGGTCGTGCGGCCCGCCTCGGATCGGAGTGAGCTCGAGTCGATGGGTGTCGACGTTATCCCCGGCGATGTGTTGGACGCGGACTCCGTCGAAGCGGCCATATCGTCGGGATCCTATCGAGCGGTGGTCATCAGTCTGGGCGGCAAGCGCGGGGAGCCCCGGCCGGACCTTATTGGCGCCAATAACGTCGTCGATGCGGCACGCCGGCACGGCGTGCAACGCGTGTTGATGGTCACGGCCATCGGCTGCGGCGACAGCAAGCCCGCCGTTGCGCCCAAGGTTATCGAGGTACTCGGCGAGATCCTGGCCGCCAAGACCGAGGCGGAGGATAACCTGATGCAGGCGGGTCTCGACGCGACGATTCTGCGCCCGGGCGGCATGACGTCGGATCCGGCGAGCGGCACCGCGATCAAGACGGAAGATCATATGACCATGGGCGTGATCAACCGGGCTGACCTGGCGCGCCTGGCCGTCGATTGCCTCGACGACGACGCGACGATCGGCGGGATCTATCACACGGTCGACCCCGAAATCACGTGGGAAGCGCCGCTGCAGCGCGGGGACGACACGGGGCATCGCAAGCCCTGACGAGCGTTATGACAATTCCTGCCACGTTTGATCCGTGAGTCCCGTGGGCGACTATGTTAATAGTCGATTGAGCGCGCGGCGGCGCTAACGTATAGTTTCACCAGAAACCGCCCTTGCGGTACCCGATGACGCAACGTTAGGTACTTGTTAAAGGGACAGGAATGTCACGCGAACTGCGAGTAGCAGCGACGGCCGTCGCGACCGCCGGTTTGCCGATCATCAAGAAATCCCACTATCAAGAATGAATGCAGGTGAATTGCGCGATGCGCAGTTCGCCTCGAGACGGTGCTAATGCCGTCACTAAAAATGACTAAAAAAGTTGGGAAGTAAACATGTTCAAACGAGTTGCTCAGTGTCTCAGTGCGCTCATCGTTTCGATCTTCAGCCTGTCCGCTACCGCGGCGACAGTGAACCTGGCGCCGGAATCCCTGGTGGTTCAGGAAGGCAGTACGTTCACCGTCGACGTGTACATGGATGCCGCCGAGGTGACGATTGCAAATCCCGGATCGATCAACGGTGAGATCATCATTGATTTCAATCCGGCACAGGCTACCTACACCGGGTTCACGCCCGTCTCGCCTGCAGAATTGCTGAGTGGGCCGACTCCTACGTCGGGTAACCCCTTTACGGTCGAGCTGGGATTTGAGAAAGCGGCCAAGGTCGGCGTTATCGGTCGATTTTCGTTCATCGCGACCGGGGTTGCCGGCACGGCCATTGACATCGGGCTGCAGGATGCGAGCACGTTGAATTTTTTCTGGTCTTCGTTGCCGACCAACCAGCCATTCAGGCCGACTCTGACCGGTACGTCGATCCAGATTGCGCCCATCCCGGTACCGGCGGCGGCATGGTTGATGCTGTCCGCGCTCGGCCTGCTCGGAGTGCGAGCTCGACGCCTTAAGTTATAGGCTACGATAGCCGAATCGTTATTCGAGCAATATCTACCGCTTATGCGCCGCGCACTCGCGATTGCGGGCATTAATGCAGCGTTGCTGCTGGCAGCGTCGTCGGCTTCGCTGGCCGATGCGTTTTGCGGCGGCGTCGCCATCGAACCCGAGCCGTCCTTTCCGCTGACCGAGCAGCAATGCGCTCAGTTGTCAGCGCTGCGCGCGGCGGCAGAGCATGGGCTCGATCCGGCCGATTACGACTTCGATGAACTCCAGCTGTTGGCCGCTCACGCGCTGAATGCGAACGGACAGCGCCTGGACGAATTGCTCGAACGGGCGTATTCGCATTACGCAGACGATGTCGGCTACGGTCGCGTCGAGCCCGGTCTCTCCGATCCCGAATGGTATATCCCCAATCCGCCGCGCGATGCCGCCACCACGGGGTATCCCGATTCCGGCGACGCATCCGCGGATCCGCAAAATCCACCGTATCCGCCACACGCGGAATATGCGCGGCTCCAGCAGGCGATGAGTGCCTACCTGTCGATTCATGCCGCGGGTGGCTGGCCGCAGATTCCTGCCGGACCGAACCTGTCCGTCGGAATGCGCGACGCCAGGGTCGAAACGGCTCTCAAACATCTGCGCATAACGGGTGACTTTGATGGCTATGTGCAGGCGGACGCGTGGTTTTTCGGCGCAGATTTGGACGCTGCGGTGCGCAGGTTCCAGGCGCGACATGGGCTGAAGGTCGACGGCGTGGTCGGCGGCGATACGCGGGACGTGATGAACTTACCCGTCGAATTTCGTATCGAGCAACTCGCCGTTGCGATGGAGCGCTGGCGCTGGTTACCGCGCGATCTCGGCGAGCGGTATGCGTGGGTCAACGCGGCGGAACTCACGCTCGAGCTCATCGTGCACGGGGAGCCCGTGCTGTCGTCCCGCGCTATCGTCGGCCATTCGTCGCGGCAAACGCCCAGCTTGCAGAGCGAAATCCGTCAGCTCGTCTTCAATCCCACCTGGTCCGTTCCGACGACCATAGCGACCGAAGACTTGCTGCCGAAAGTCCAGCGTGACCCGGAGTTCCTTTCACGGGGCGGTTATCGTGTGTTCACGGGTTGGGGCGCGGAGACGCGCGAAGTCGATCCGTCGACCGTCGATTGGGCCGCACAGCATCCGGACCGGCTACGCTATCGATTCGTCCAGAATCCAGGGCCGAACAACAGCCTTGGCCGCCTGAAGGTTGTATTCAACAACCCCTACGACATTTATCTGCACGATACGCCGGCGAAAAACCTGTTTACGCTGCGCACTCGCATGTTCAGTTCCGGCTGCGTGAGGGTGGAGCGTGCGTATGCGTTTGCTGACTATCTGCTGGCCAACTATTCGGGCGTATCCGAGTTGACGACGGCGCAGATTCTCGAGAAACCCGAAACGCAGACCATCGACCTCGAGCAAAGGATTCCGATCTACCTCGTCTACATCACGGCGTGGGTGACAGCGGACGGGCAGGTGAATTTTCGTCGGGATCTGTATGGCCGCGACAAAGCTGTTGCGGAAGCCATGCGTGGCATGCGCCGCGCGGAGGACGGCCTGGTTTCGACTCGCTAAGCCTCCGGCGGCTCGTTGCCCCAGTCCGACCAGGAGTCCTGCAGGTTCTCGGTGATGTGGAACAGCGCCGCCATGACGTGGCGGTCGTAGAGCTTGTCGGCATCCTGCATCAGGCGGTCGACGGCATCGCTGACGGGCACGGCGTCGCGGAATGCGCGAGGGCTGACGAGTGCGACGAAGGCGTTCGCGACAGACAGGATCTTGCCGGGCAGCGTCATCTGGTCACCCATCAGACCATTCGGGTAGCCGCTGCCGTCGACGTGCTCCTGTTTTTGCGCGATCGTTTCGAGTACTGGTCCCTCGAACTCGAGATTCTTAAGTAACTCGAGGCCGGTCTGAACATGACCCTGCAGCATGCCCTGTTCGTCGTCGGTCAGCGCGCCGGTCTTGACCAGTACGTCGCGTGGGATCGTGATCTTGCCGACGTGTGCCAGCGTCGCGGCCATGTCCAGTGTTTCGAGGTCGCGCTTCTTCAGTCCCATTTCGCGGCCGATGGCGACGGCGACCTCGGCGATCCGTGCTGAATGAAACGCATAGTAGGGGTCGTGCAGGTCGACGACACCGACGAGCTTCGATACGAGATCGCGCAACAGCGACTCGTGCCGGCGTTGCGCGCGCTGCAGGCGGGTGATGTCGCTGAAGACGAGCAACAGGGGCTGGTCATACTGCCCGATGCGATCGACGGGGATGAAGCTGGCATGGTAAATGCGGTCGATGCCGCCGATGCGCAGCGACGCGACGCGGTGCGCGTTGTCGTTGCTCTGCCGTGCCTGGCGGATGCCGTCCTCGAGTTCGGCCGCGGTGGCCGTGCCCAGTGCCGCGCCGAGGTCGGTACCGATGAGCTCGCCAATGCGGGTCCCGACGATGTTCGCCGTCACCTGGTTCGTGAACACGATGCGTCGCGATTCATCGATCAGGATCGTCAGCACGTCGACGTTGTCGGAAATTGCGTGCAACAGCTCTGTCTGCTTCTGCAGTTTCATCGCCTTGGCGTTGATCTCCGCGGCCTGGTGCTGGGCGCGCACGCTGCTGCCATGGCGCCAGGCAGCGACGCTGATCGCCACGATCGTCAGCAACAGCAGTGATAGCGAAATCAGCAGGAAGCGCCGGCGATCGTTCGACTCGCGCAGCGCCTGCCTGGCGTCGACCTGCTGAGCGAGGACCCACGTCTGTCGCTCGACCCGGCGGCTGACCTGCAGCACGGATTGGCCGGCATAGTTGATCAGGAGGCCGAATCCCTCGAGTGTCTGGACGGCCTGGGCCGCCGCCAGGCGCGTCCGGCTCGTTGGCATGCTGCGGCTCATCGGCTTCGCGCCGTCCTTCGTCGACGACAGGTAGACGACCCGGTCGCCGCGCATCTCGAGCAGGATCGCCTCGCTGTCTTCGGCGAAACCCGCGCCGCTGTTAACGATCGGAAGGAGCTCACTGGCCGCGTCCTTGATGCCGACGAGCAGGCCGATCGTGTCGTCCTCACCGGAGCCGCTACCCATGACGCCCTTGACCGGCACCGCCAGCGCGATCACGGCCTGATCGAGTCCTTCGGGCACCAGCCCGCTGGCCTGACGGTCGATGCCGCTCAGCGCGCGCTGCAGCGTGCCGTGAAACGCCTCGCCGAGTGCCGGCATGCCGGGCGTCGCGACGACGACGTTGAGATCCCGGTCCAGCAGGGCCAGGCCGGTCGTCCCTGTCAGGGGTACGTTGGCCTTGATCCGCGGCATGGACTCCGACCAGTAACCGAACCGTGCGGCGGATGCCAGCATCAGGTTCCTCAGGTACGACAACGGCGCCGCTTCCGTGTCGGCCGCCTGCGCTCCGCCCGGCCGCAGGAGTTGCCCGAGATAGAGCTGGAGGGAGGCGTTGTCGGCGAGTTCCTGCAGGTCGTCGAACGAGCCATTCAGTAAGGTCTCGATTGCGTCGACCTTCGTGTCGGCGACCAGGCCGAGCCGCGATTCCCATTGCTGCAGGTCGCGCTCGCGCTCCTGCTCGATGTATGCGTTGATGAAAAACGCACCCACGAGGACCAGTACCACGAGCACCGCGATCGGAACCGCGATGGCGAGACGCGATGGGCCGGAGGGGTAATCGTCGGTCATGATGCGGGCAGGTGCATCCACCATTGCGATTCGCCGATCGAGTAGACCGGCGCATAGTGGATGATACGCTTGTGCGACAGCACTTCGTCGACCTGGTTGTCGAGAATCAGGATGTCGTCACCGGTGCCGATCGCCATGACGGCATGGGCGATGCGCAGGTTGGTGTCCTGCAGGACGACGATGCGCATGTCATCCGGCGCATAACCCAGCCAGCGCAGCGACATCATCTTCGTGATCGAGTAGTCCTCGCAGTCTCCGCCGTTGAACAGGAATTCTCGCGGGATCGCCCAGTAGTCAATGGCCCCGTAGTTGTCGAGGTCCAGGACGTAATCCTTGCGGTTGGCGTAGCGGTTGACCCGGTCGATCTGCTCGGTTCGCGGCAGATTCTTGATTTCGCTTAAAAAACCTCGCCATTCTCGAAGGTGGCAGGCATTAATACGGGTGTCGTTACAGCTGCCGTCACGCAGGTCGTCGGTCAGGTGGCGTTCCAGCGCCTGAATCCATTGCGGAAACACCGACGTATTCGCACGCGGCCTCTCCCGATAGCCGAACAGGTCGGTCGGGAAGGAATCTGCGGTCGCCAGGGCGGGCGTCGTTGCAAGAAAGCAACTGATCATCGTTTGACAGAAAAGCCGTTTTACCGTCACGACACGATACTTTAATGCCATGGGTTGAAATCACGACCGTTATATATATAAGGTGCGCCCCATAATACAGAACCAGAAACTTAAACATAATGAAAATTAGTCTTCGGGGGCGACCCGCCGGAATCGGCGCGGTCTTCATTGGTATTTCGCTGGCGTTCTCCGCGATCGCCCAGGATGACGTGCAGGCGCGTTTCGACGATGCGATGCGCCAGATCGAAATGGAGAAGTATCGATCGGCGCAGGCATCGCTCAGCGCGATCCTCGCTGAGTTTCCGAACATGCAACGCGTGCGGCTTGAGTTGGCACGGGTTGAGTACCTGACCTACGACTACGACGAGGCAGAACGTCTTGCCCAGCGGGTGTTGGACGACCCGAACACCCCCGCTTCGGTGCAGACGACCGTACTCGCTTTCCTGGCGCAGATTCGCGAGGACCAGAAGCGGCTCGGCGACCGGCATCTCTGGGGCCCGTCGATCTACGTCGGAACGATGTACGACTCGAACGTCAACTATGGGCCGAGCCGGGACATCATCGATATCGGCGGCGTGCCGTTCTTCGTGCTGCCCGGGTCGCAGGAGCGCAGCGACTGGGCGGCGGTGATCAATCCGGCTATCACGCACACGTTCAATCCCGGCAAGCGCTTCAAGGCCGGTGAGACGACCGGGTTATTCGCCTGGCAGGGCCTGGCCAGTCTCTACTACCGGGCTTATTTCAACGAAGACGAATTCAATTTCGGCGTGCTCACATTGCGCACGGGCCCGACCTGGCTCGTTCCGGGGCACTGGCGCGCGTCACTGCATCTGCAGGGCGACCAGATCTGGCTGGGCGGCAGGGATCTCGCCTGGTTCACGTCGCTGAATCCGAACTTCATCTGGTACGTCGGCAAGAACACAGAACTGATCTTCGACAGCTACCTGACCAATCGCGATTACTCGCGCAGCATCGATCGGGACCGCGACGGCGACTTCATTTCCGGGATCGCGTCCGTCAATCATTACCTGCCTAACGCCGCGATCACGCTGCAGGGCGGATTGGGTTACCGAGATTTCGATGCCGAAGGCCAGCGGTTCAGCTATGACGGTCCGGCACTGTTTGTCGGCCTGACATGGAACGCCTGGGACGGCGGATCGTTGTTCGGACGCATCGGCTACCGGAACTTCGACTTCGGCGGCGTCGAAACGGCATTTGGCGTGCAGCGTGACGATGACGAGTATCGCTATTCCCTTGGTGCGCAGCACCAGTTCGGCGGAGGCGTGATGCGCGATTGGGTAATCGTCAGCAGCTGGACGTATACGGATAACCAGTCGAAGAAGACGCCGATCTTCGATTTCGACCGGCAAGAATTCAACATCGGTCTGTCGCGATTTTTCTAGAGCGCGAGCGGGCCGGGGCGCCTTGCGCGGCGCAATGAGAATCACGGAACATAACGTCGTTCGCGACGAGTGAGGGCCGCAAAGAACCGTAACGGCGATGCATGTCACGGTGAAATGCGGGAGAATCGGGGTAAGGGAAGGGCCTACGGAAGGGCCTGAAAAAAATGAAAAACATGAACAAAATCATACTCGCGCTGGCGTTGCTCATCGGGTTTTTTGCGACGAGCGGACACGCGGCCAGCATGGTGCAGTCGAAACTCGACTGCGAGGAAATCCTGGAACGCTGGGCCAACGATCCCGACTCGGTATCGAAGCAACTCGTGGACGAGTGCAAGGGCATCAAGGGCAGCGCCGTTCCCGCGATCGTGCCGTTCGCCGGCAGTGCAAAGGAATCCGAGGCCGATGCCCAGGCTGCCGCCATGGCCGCCGATCCATGCGCCGGACCCGATGCAGCCGGTTCCGTGCGTTGCTGGGGGCCCTGGAAGTCCCTGGCGCCGGCCGCTGGCGCGGTGATCGAACCGCCGGTCCTGGTGCCGGCCGAAGAGTATCCGCTGCGCCCTGAACTGGCGGCGGAGTTCGGCCCCGAGATCGCGTTGTGCGAGCCGGGGACGCCGTGCGGGTTCGCCACGGTCGTGGACAGCGGGCTTACAGTGGCTCCCAGTGACGAGACGAGCTTCGCCGAGTTCCAGCTCGCCGCCGACGGGTCGAGATTCCTCGTTGCGCCGGGGCAGGATGAAGAAATTGCGTCCGTGACGGGCATGACGGCCGAGTATTTTGATCGACCGGATGAGTACGAGAACATGGCGTCGACGGGCGTGGACGGCGACCGGGTATCGCTCCTGGTGGCGCGTGTGAGTCGCGGTGGTGACGACAGTATCGATGCTGCGGCAGACGCCTGGATCGATGCGAACATCGCGACGGACCAGGCGAAATCCGGTTACTTTGCATGGGGAATTGCGACTCCGCTGGCCGACCTGCAAAACCTGACGGCGAACACCACATCGGTGGCCTTTATCGGCCCGATGTCGGTCGACAACACCACCATCGCGAATGTGACCGTCAATTTCGGTTCCCAGGCGACCTGGAACGGTACGTGGACGAATCCCGGCTACTCGTTCGATGCCGGTGGTGCGGTGATCGGCGTGGACGTGATTTCCGATACGAACCAGTTTTCGAGCAACGTCGGCGCGGAGAGTTTCGTTCGCGGCGCGATTCTCGGTCAGCGCGAGAGCCAGTCGATTGCGCACATCATCGACGTAGACCTCGCGGGCGTCGGACGAATCAAGGATGTCGGGTTGCTGCGCGAGCGCGCGGTCACCCCGCTGCCGTAGGCGGCTACCGGATAGCGCTAGTGGAAGTACACGGCGACCTTGCCGACGTGCTCCAGTCGTTGCGCGCGATCGCCGATCTCATCACCGAGGACACGCGCTTTTTCCACGTTGCCTGCCAGGTCGAGCGGCAGGATGATTTCCACGTCGATCTTGCCTTCCAGGTAATGCAGGTTGACGCGCTCGATGCGCGCGGCGGCCTCTAGCGACGCCCAGCCCTCGTTCAGCATTCGCAGGACCTCGGTCCGCCCGGGGAGGTTCGAGCTGGGGCGCTCAACATCGTCGTCTTCCGGATCGATGTGGATCAGGACGTCCGAAATACTGTCGAAGTTGTCGAGCAGGTGGGCGCGCACGCGATCGCTGATCATGTGGCCCTCGGATACGGTGACGTAATTTCCGACCAGCACGTGCGCTTCGACCAGGACCTTGTCGCCCATCCGGCGCGTGCGCAGCTTGTGAAATGTCTGTACTCCGTCGATCGAGCGGATTGCGGTCCGGATGCGCTCGAGTTCCTCGGGTTCGACGCCGGTATCCACGAGTTCGCGAACGCCACCCCAGCCCAGGTCCCAGCCGATCTTGCCGATCATCAGGGACACGCCGATGGCGCCGACGGCGTCGAGATAGGCAAAGCCGGCCATCGTGCCGGCGATGCCGATTAGCACGATGATCGACGAGAATGCATCCGAGCGGTGATGCCACGCGTTCGCGCGCATCAGGTTGGACTTCAGCTGTTTCGCGACGCGGATGTTGTACCAGTACATCCATTCCTTCGTCAGGATCGATACGATCGCGCCTCCCAGCGCCAGCAACCCCGGCTGCATTAGCGTATTCGGGTTCGCGATGCGCTCAACGGCATCCATCGCGATGCCTGCGGCGACGAGGAGCAGCAGAACTCCGAGGCCAATGGTCGCGACCGTCTCGAAGCGCGCGTGCCCATAGGGATGCTCGTCATCCGCCTCCTGGCTACCGAAGCGAACGGCGACGAGTACCATGGCGTCGCTCGCGAGATCCGACAGTGAATGGATGCCGTCGGCGACGAGTGCCTGTGACTGGCCGATCACGCCAATAGCGACTTTCACGACCGACAGGAACAGGTTCAGGAGCGCGCACACGATCGTGACGCGACGTTTTACCCTGTAATCTTTCTGCAGCTGCGAGCTATTGTTGCCGGACGCAATCATCGCGTAAGAATGTGGTCGTCACGACCGCCAGTCAACCGGTCATGCGGCGCCGAGCAGTTTCAGTTGCTGCGCATTGAATCGGCCACGTTGGAACTGTCCGGCGCTCTTGTATAAGAGTCGGGCGAGCATCAGTAACGGGTTCTTGCTCTTGTTGCGCCGGCTGCCGATCGTCGACGCAGCGGCCTGCTCCGAGACGGTAATCGATGGTGGATTCAGCGCGAACAACGGCACCCGGTGATCCCACGTGCGCTGAATGAACTTGTCGACGGGCCCGACCAGTTTCGCGCTCGCTTCCGCGAGCGCCCGTGCCGATTCCGGGCTCACCGCATACGCGGTCATGCACAGCGGTGGATCGGCGAGATAGAAAAGTTCGAAAGAACCCTGCCCGATGATCTTGCGGGCGCCCTGCCGCGAACGGGTCAGGCGGGCCTCGCGCCGGAACGGTTCGAAGCGGATAAATCCAAAGCGATCGATCAGTAGGCTGGCGGCTTCAAGCGCATCGGGAAAGGAGCTCTGGGCGACGAAATCGTCCTCCATGATGACGACCGGTTCGCCGAGCTCCACGCAACGGTTCCACATGGACAGGTGGCTCGCGTAGCAACCGACCTCGTTCGGCAGCGGTTCTCGGCGGGTGTTCAACTGGTATTGGAAGTTGGATATCGTCGGAAAATGTTGCAGGGGGTTGTCAGTGCCCCTGACGGCGTCGAAGAACTCGAAATTGAGGCCGAGGCCGAGGCCGTGCAGTTGTTTGGTGATCGCCGCACGCCGCTCGTGCTGGTCGTCGAGGCTGATGACGAAGATTTTCAACGGGTACCGTTCCCGGACGATCAGCGCATCGGAATCTGGTTCGTCCGCGCGAATTCCTTGACGACGCCATGGTACGGCGTACTGACAGGAATATTAGCGCCCGAGGCCAGGCGGATACTGAATTTCTTGGCGCTGGGTCGGACGACTTCGATCGCGGCCTTGCTCACCCAATAGGAGCGGTGCACCTGGAGGCCCAATGTCGGATCCATTTCTCGTACGGCGTCGCTGAAGCGATACAGCACCATGTATTCGCGGTCCGGCGTGAATACGCGGATGTAATGCTGTTCGGCCTTGATGCCGAGGATATCGTCGATGCCGATGCGTGCCGGGATCCGTTCGGCGAAACCGGGGAGTGCGGCGGTCGCAGTGCCGACATCGCTCGCCGACGCGCCCTGCGAATCAGCATCGCCATCGACCTCATCCGGAGTGTCATAGCCCCGCGGAATAACGTAACGATAGCGCGGGAGCCCGAGGAAGCGGTCGAACACGAAATTCACGCCATACCAGATCAGGGTCGCCCGGAGTATGTAACGCCAGAATTCCGCCGAGAATATCGGCGCGATCTGCCGCGCCAGCTGCGAATCCTGGACCGTATCTCCCCCCAGCCCGGTCAGCCAGTTCGTATACGGCAGCGCCACCAGCCCGCCGAGGATGGCGCCGATGGTAATCAGCACGTATTGATTCGGTTTGAAGGCCTGCAAGGCCCACATGGCCAGGGTCGTGCACGCGCAGGTCATCCACCACGGCGGAAATGCATGGGCTGTGTAGAACGCCAGCGTCAGGGGATAACCAGCGCTCGCCAGAAGTTCCCAGTTGTTCAACGCCCCGTAAATCCCGATCAGCAACGGCACGCCGACGTAAAACGAGATCAGCCGCAGGTGACGGCCGGCCTGCGGGATTCGCGGCACGGGTGCGCCAGTGAGCGTCGCGTTGTCTATTCTTTCGCCCGGCATGGCATCCCAGGGTTACAAAAAAGCTAGGAAAATTCGTGCACTGGCCCCAATCGGGTAATAGATTTTGCGCCCGATTCGTGCATCACGAATCTCATTCTATGAAGAATACGCTGCTTCGGGGAATTTTTTCTGGCCCCACCAAACGCCCTTGCGTAACCTGTGGCGCTCCGTAAAAATAAACATGCAATATAGGGAGAGTTCGGCGGTTATGGAAAATAGTCTGGAAAGACTGACCAAACAGCCCGTGATAGGCGCGATTTGCCTGATCACGGTATTCTGCGGCCTCGCTCTGGGCCATTCGTTCGTCGTGCTGCAGCACCACTTCACCGGCGGCCCTACTGCCCTCAACACGGCGATTTCGGCGGTAATAGGCATCGCTGGCTTTACGCTCGTCTGGATCGGCCTCAACAAGCCTGAGGCGCAGGCGACGGTGCTCGGCTATATCGGCGGCAACCTGATCTGGATCGGCGTGTTCGAGTGGGTCTGGCTGAGTTTTGCGCATTGGATGAATATCGAGGGGATCTACGACCGCGGCATGCTGATCCTTTCGCCGGAACTGTTGATCATCCAGGCGACCGGCCTGATTATGGTCGCAATGCTGATTTTCCTGGGCGCCAACAAGGACACGCGCTGCCGCATGTTCATGTGGTTCCACCGCAATTTAAGACTGCGCCCGGGCCGGCAGACGCCAGGCTATAAGCGTCAGCATGCGCGAAACACAGCGATCGAGACTGTATTCCTGATCTGGACCATCTACCAGTTCGCGATACTGATCAACGATCCGCGCCTGATCGGCTACGATTCCGTCACGGCGATGGTCATCACCGTCGGATTCGTCGTCTGGGGCATCTACCTGGCCAACAAATTGTTCAAGATTCGCGGCGTCGGGCCGACGTTGCGCTACGCAATCCCGACGGGCGCCATCCTGTGGCTCCCGATCGAGGCATTCTCGCGCTGGGGCCTCTACCCCGAGATCTGGATCAAGCCGGTGGAATACTCGGGTGTCATGACGGTGGCATTCGTGGTGTTCATAGCGCTGGTCGCCAGCTTCTACCTGACCGATCGGCCGCGGCAGGTTGCGGCAATGCCATGACGATGATCAGGAATCATTCGACACTTGCGGTTTTCGCTATTGTTGGCTTATTCGTATCGGCGCCCGGCCTGACCGCAACCTTTGGCAATATTCTGACTCCGGGTGTCGAGTTTCCGTTAGGCGCCGTTTCGTTTGCAGACGCGGTTGTCGATTATTCGCCGGGGATCGTATACGACCCAGGGTTCGACGACTTCATCCCGTTTCCCATCTATCGCGT
This sequence comes from uncultured Chromatiaceae bacterium, assembly GCA_964541975.1. GTDB lineage: Bacteria > Pseudomonadota > Gammaproteobacteria > Steroidobacterales > SMWD01. The sequence goes on from CAZISL010000219.1 coordinate 18,838, forward strand.
CGCGGAAAGTGCGCTGGGAGTTCCAGATGTGGTTGACATTCAATCGGTGAACGAATGCACCGCTGAGAATTCCACGGTGGTTTGTCCCTTCGTTTCTCTCGGTGTTGGCGGAAGCTTGACCGTGCAATTCACAGACAATTTGTTGACCGGCGGGGGTACGGCTGATGCGGATCTGTGGATTTTCGAGGCAGGTCCTCCTGAGCCGACCTACGTTGACATCAGCCCCGACGGTATCAACTGGTTCTCTGTCGGTCTGTGGCCCGGCTTCACGATAGGCGTCGATATCGATGCGTTCGGTTTCGGCGTCAACGATTCGTTCGCATTCGTGCGATTAACTGATGATCCGATTTCAGGTAACACGACTGGAATCACGGTTGGCGCGGATATCGATGCGATCGGCGCGATCAGTAGCGTTACCGTCGTGCCTTTGCCCGCTGCGGCATGGTTATTTGCATCGGCGCTGAGCATTATGGGGCTGCGGTGTCGTCGATCGCCGAGCGCGCCCGTTTCCTGATCCTAGGACTTTGCTTTGATGGTTGATCGGTGGTCATCTGCCTGACCAGGGCCTGATACGGCTGGCTGACAGGTATTTCCATCCCGGATTTCAGTCGAACCGTCATCTTCTTCGATTCGGTCTTTATTTCCTCTACGGCCGAACTTCGAATCCAGTAGGAACGATGGACCTGCAGTCCGGCGTTCTTTTCCAGTTCCGCGATGGCGTCACTGAACCGATATAGGATCATGTAGTCGCGATCTTCCGTATGCAATTTGATGTAGTGCTGCTCGGCCTTGATCGCGAGGATTTCTTGGAACTTAGGTGTTTCATCAAGATGTCTTAAGAACCGGGGTTCCGATGCAACGGCCTCGTGGAAGCCCGGCAGAAGGTCGGGTGGCGTATTAGTGTCTGACGGCGCTGCCGGATCGACGTCTCCAGGCGTTGAGTAGCGATAACGAGGAAACTGCAGGAAGCGATCGAATAACAGGTTGATGCCAACCCAGAATACCGCCGGTTGAAACAAGTAGGCCCAGAAACGCGAAAATCTGCTATTCAACAGGTCTCGATTGACACCGCCACTATGCGCTGCCTCCATCGCGGGACTCAGGAAACGGGTATCTAGCCATTCGCCATACGGATTGCTCAGGAGTAAGGCGATCGAGACACCGAGGAGCATGACGATGACCTGGTTGGGTCTCCATGGTGTCAGCACTTTCCAGGCCACAAAGGTAGTCGCACACGTCAGCCACCAGGGTAGCAACGCGTGCCCGCAATAAAAGAGGAGTGCGTTTGTGAGCCCGGACAGTTCGAGTAACCACCAATTTTCGAACGTCGCTTCGATACCCAGCAACAGCGGTGCACCGAGATAGAAAGCCCAGTGCCTCCAGTTAAGTTCTTTCAAGCGCAGTTGGAGTTTGCCGGCAAAAATGCCGGTCGGGTCGTTTTCTTCTCGAGTCACGCTGGACACGCTCTGAGATAACAGCGTGATACGGTACACTAACACCATGAATCTGCGAGCAAAATTCGTGCAGCATGAATGATGTTTCGGGAAAAATGAGGCGGAATCATGCAATCTACATGTTTGGCGGCCGACCCGGTCGATAAAATGCAGACTCCAATAGCACGGCTACCGAAATTACCGGTCCATTCGACGGGTTCGACGACTTCGATTCGCTCTTGAGCATATCCACGAATGTGTTTGCGCCTCGTTGGAGCCTAAGCATTCAAGCGCCACCCGCGACCTATCACGGAGAACTATGTTGATTCAAGAATTTAGACGCCTTGCGCGACTCGCTTGCCGGTTAATGGGAGTTATCGTGCTGTTGGCCGGGTGCATGTCACCGGAGGATCGGGCCGCTGCATACCTCAGCGAAGCTCAGGCCTTCTACGAGGCCGGAGAGCTCGTCTACGCGAAGGTCGAGGCACGCAACGCGTTGCAAATAGAGCCGAAAAATGCCGAAGCGCGATACCTGCTGGCACTGATTAACGAAGAAGAGGAGGATTTCAGGGAGGCGATCGGCAATCTGATTATTGCCGTCGAGGCTGCGCCTGATTTCCTCGAAGCGCGCGTCATGCTCGGCAGATTTTTCGTCATGGGCCGGCAGATCGAGGAGGCCAAGGAACAGGCCGATGCGGCGATGGCGTTGGATCCGGATGATGCGGGTGTCAGGCTGCTGAATGCACAGGCGACATATCTCGAAGGAGACGCGGAAGAAGCCCTGGTGCAGGCGAACAGAGCATTGGCGATCGACCCCACGCGGCGTCAGGCCGTGACCTTCGTGGCGGCGCTCCTGACGGCCGCGGGCAGAGAAGATGAGGCTCTGGAGGTGATCGAACAAGGTATCGGCAATGCTACCGGCGACGACATCGAAGAACTCAGGCGAGCGAGATTGGAGATTTACCGCCGCCAGGGCGATATCGAAACCATTGAGTCGCAACTCGAAAGACTGGTGGAAGATTTCCCTGAATCGCCTTCCTATGGGCTCGCCCTGATGCGCTTGTATGCGGAGCAGGGACGCGTCGAGGACGTCGAAGCGCGAATCAGGGATCTCATCGCCCGCGATCCGGACAATGCGGAATGGCGCATTCAACTCGCCCGGCTGCAGCTGTCTATCGACAAGGCTGACGATGCCGAAGCGAGCCTGCGGGAGGCGATTGACGAGAACCCGGAATCCGGCACGATGCGGCTGGCGTTGGCCGGATTTTTCGAGGTGAACCAGCGCCACGAGGATGCGCTGGCGCAGTATCAGGAAATAGCAGAGGCCGACCCGGTCAGCGCCGAGGGACTCGCGGCACGAAACCGCATCTCTTTGCTCTACCTGGCGGCCGATGATGGGAAGGCAAGGGAGGTCAACGCGGCGATTCTGCGGGAAGTCCCCAATAACGTCGATGCGTTGCTGTCCAGGGCTGCTTTCAGCATGGGGGATGAGCAGTTCGACGAGGCGATCGCGGACCTGAGGTCGGCGCTGGTCAAGCAGCCGGATTCCCCGCGTGGCATGCTGATGCTGGCCAGGGCGTACCTGCTGAATGGCGACCTCGAACTCGCCGAGGACGCCTATCGCAAACTGGTCGAGTTCGATTCGACGAATCGTGCCGCCAGGAATGAGCTCGCGTCATTGATCGGTAATCGCGGCGACGCGGAACAGGCGGCGATGTTGTTACGCGATACGCTGCAGATGGCGCCCGGTGATATTGGCGCATCGCGAAACCTGGTCAAGGCGCTGTTGGTCGAACAGGACTTCGAAGCTGCGGCCGATGAGGCCAAGCGGATGATCGAACTCGGAGAAGATTCCGGTGCAGCGGACTATCAGCTCGGACTCGCCCTGCAGGCACAGGGTGACACCGACGGGGCTATTGCTGCTTACAAGGACGCGCTCGACAGGAATCCGGGTGCTGATCAGGCGCTGACCAACCTGACCGAGTTGCTGATTCAGCGTGGGAGCTCGGAAGAAGCCGAGATGTTTTTGCAGCGTCAAATAGAGTTACACCCGGAGCTGACCAAGGCTCGATTGTTGCTTGGCGAGATCTATCGAGTCGACGGTAGACTGGCGCAGGCGCGCTCCATGTTCACTGACGTTATCGCAGCTCGCCCCGAAGCGACGGCCGCCTACATCCATTTGGCCAGCACGTTCGCCGCAGGATCGGATGAGCAGCTTGCGGTTCTGGCCGACGGACTCAGGGCCAACCCGGGCGACGCCGGTCTTGGCCTCGCATTGGGTTCCGGCTACAAGCAACTGGAGAAGTTCGAGCAGTCCATCGAGGTCTACGAAAGCATCATTAAAATAAACGGCGGCAACGACGCGATCGTCACGAACCTGGCTGCGCTGCTGCTGGATGAAAGAACAGATGCTGACAGTTATGCGCGTGCCCTGGAATTAACGAGTCGTTTCGAGTCAGGCGCCTCGCATCCGTTCAACCTGGCGATGTTGGGATGGGCTTACTATCGCAATGGCCAAAGCGCTGCAGCTGTAAGGCAACTCGAGCGTGCTGTCGCCGCTATTGGGGAAAACCCGAAGTTGCGCTATTACCTCGGGATGGCATATCTCCAGAATGGCGATCGAGTCGGAGCCCGTCGGGAACTGGGATTAGCTGTGACGCAGGCTGACGATGCCGGCGGCACGTTTGATGGTTACGCGGAAGCCGTCGCAACACTAGAGTCGCTAAGGAACAAAAACGGGTAGCCTGTTATCCAGTCGCAGCGGTGAATGCTTAGTGGTCGTTGTGACCGTGCCGCTGAACGGAACTCGTGCATGCCGGGGGGATAGCCGCCTCGTATCGACGAAGGGAACAAAAACAAGGAGCACAAAAAAAGGGCCTGCGGATGCAGGCCCTTTCTCGTCTCGAGCCGTGTATAGCGACTCACGTCGCCGTGGCGGCCTGGACTGTTGGTTGCTTAGCTAGCGTAAGCGCGACGGCGCATCCAGCCGAGTAGCCCGAGGGCCGAGCCAAACAGCCAGACAGCTGCCGGAACGGGAACCGGGACAATCGTACCTTCGACCATGTATGCAGTCGTTGCAGTATCCGAAAATACGAGGAAGCGCACTTTGCCACCGGCCTGCGCCACCTGACCACCTTCCAGCACCATGTCGAACGTGATTGCGTCGAGGCCGTTGTCCGAGCCCAAGCCGGCCGAGACGTTGTCACCCGTGTAGGTACCGCCTACAAGCTCGTGGTTACCCGCATTTGCGTAATCCGGAAAGAACGATCCACCGGCGAAGTTGTTGGCAGTGGGATCCCACATCACCGTACCCGGAGGGAAAAGTTCAAATGGGTTGGCACTTAGGCAACCAAGCGTGTACGGACACGTGCCGCCGTAGTTGGATGCAGGGCCGTGGTCAGACATGTAGCCGTCAGAAGCCGTACCCGCCTGCAAGGGCCAATCCACCGGGTTGGCCCCGAGGAAGTCCACTGCTACATAGCCGTTGTCAAGGCCGCCGCTAGCTACAGATTCACCGAAATCGAACACGGCGTTGTCGTAGGTATGCGTCGACCAGGTATTTGCCGGCTCAAATGGGCCTTCCGATGTCCAGCTGCCATTCAGTGTCAGGGTGTTCACAGCTCCCGGAGCATCGTTCACGGTCAGTTTCGTTGTACTGGAGTTCGTGGTCAAGGTGACCTGACCGCTCAGATTGAATGGTGGGCCTTGCGTTGCACCCAACGTCGTCGCAAACCCTCCAGAAGACGCGTAGACGGTGTCAAAAACAACGTCGAACGTTATCTGATCCTGTGCGAACGCAGTATTTGCCAAGAGGCTTACAGCAAGCCCCGCGAATAATTTCCTCATTATGAAACCTCCAAATTTAAAGATGGTGTGCCCACAAGGAGGTAATAACCCGGCTGTCTTCCCCTTAATCACTCGAGCACCGATTAATGAATCAGTGCGAGCAAGACCCGTGGCTTTCCGACCCAGGCTCACGCCTGGTTTGGCCTTTCCTTCTTATTTTTTGGACGCCAGCCAATTAACTCAAAGTTGAGGAAGCAACGCACGTCATCATTCCCGAGATTGGCTGTTATTTCACGGGACGCCGCTAATGACGCGTGAATTATCATTCAGGCAGCATGAATCGTCAAGCTTAAGAGCCCGCTTCGTATGCAATTTTTCATAATTATCCGGGTTCAGGGCGTGACCCTTTCGCGCCGTCAATGGCCAGTTTCTGCCAGCCCGCGCGCAACTGAAGATTACGTTAAATTCACGCAGCGCAATATTCCCTGCGACGGCCGCCCGCGCGGCGACTTTATCGCAGCTGTTAGCTGTCAATGATTCGGGGGGGCTGCATCCAGTGGGCGTAGCCGCATAACGGCAAGCTGACGATTTGCCGAGGGTTCAATCGCACCCGCCTCTGGCGCTAATTGTGTCGAAGTGCGATGTCGTTCCCGTTGATTTTGCTCTGGGGCGACGTCCCAGCCGGACGGCTCCTTGGGCTCAGGCAGTTGCGACGTGGCCCGGTCTTGCGACGTTTGTCCTGATGCAGGCATCAATGGGGCTAAGCAACGCGGGCGCTGCAAAACCGCGTTCCGCCAGGCACAGCGCAACCTTTTCGGTCCCTGCCGGCGTCAACGCAAGCTGCGCATGTCACCGCTGGCGTGGTCCGACCCAGCAGCAACGGCTGGGTGGAGGCATGGGCAAAAAAACCCCGCCGTCCAGGCGGGGTTCGATGAAGCGGCGCTTTACCTTCGAGATACTTTTGCTTAGTTGCCGAACCGCCAGGTTCCGCGGATACCCGCGACGCGCGGCGTCGGCAGGAAGGCCATGATGGTTTCGTCTCGTGGTTCGCCGCCGGCGCTGCCGCCGTACATGCCATCCTGGAAGTCTTGGTAGCCCTGGCCCCAGCGCACGGTATCGTCATCGAGCAGGTTATCGACGTAAAACATGACCGACCAGTTTGGCGACTGAACACCGATCTGGGCGTCGACCAGCGTGTAGGCGTCGATGTAGGCGGTCCTGACGCGGTCGTATAAGGCACGTTCGCCGGTATATGCCGCGATCGCGTTGATGAAATACTCGAGGTCGCCGCCGGATATCGGCGCGGTCCAGTTGGCCTGCACGGTCGCCGCGTTCTTGGGCACGCCGGCAATTTCGGCGCCGGAACAATCGCCGGCCGCATTGCCGCAGATCGCCGCGTCTTTAGTCCGGATGCCGCCGGAATCGGCGCGGATGTCTTCGTACTTGAAGTCGGTCCATTCGGCGTCCGTATAGGCATAGCCGGCCGCGAGCGTGAACGGCTCGATCGGGTTCCACAGCAGTTCGATCTCGACGCCCTGCGTCTCCGCGCCGGCCGCGTTGACGATCCCTGCCGACGCCCAGCCCGTGTTCGGGTCGCGAACCGTCACGCCGACCTGCCGATCCGTGTAGTCGTTATAGAAGAATGCGATGTTGGCGAGCAGCGTGTTGTCCAGCCAAATGGTCTTGGCGCCGAGCTCGTAGCCCCACAGTTGCTCCTGGTCTATCTTGGTATTCTGCGGCATGGCGAATTGCGCGGTGCCGAAGCCGGCCGGCTTGGTGCCCTTGGCGACCGAGCCGTAGATCATGTGGTTGTCGGTGAAGCGCCAGTCGATCGCCAGACGCGGGTTGACCGTACTGGACTTCTGCGTATCGGATACCGGCAACTGATCCAGCGGCAGCGAAAAATCAATCGGCGTCGCCAAGATGTATTGCGATACGCGGTCGATGCTAGTGTTGGTCGTGACCTTGATCTCGTCCTCGATCCAGCGCACTTCACCAGTGATGCTGAGGCTGTCGGTGATGTCAAAACTGAGCAGGCCGAACGCCGAGTAGCTGTCGGTCTCGCGGTCGATCGTCTTCGGTGGTTCACCGAGGCGGGCCGAATCGCGATACGAGCAGGCGAGATCGAGGAAATTCACGGCAGGGCAAAAATCCGCGAATCCGGCCTCGAAATTCGGGTCGTTGTACCAGCCGATCGAATAGTCGGCGTTCTCGGCGGTCTCCCAGAATCCCTGGACGCCGAGCAGAAAGCGGCCGCGGCCCCACGCAGTCGTTTCGACCGTGAAGGTCTGTTCGACGTACTGTGTATCCGTCTGGTCGAGATAGTCATTCTCGACGGAGTAGTTCGTCGAGACTCCGTTACGCACGATCGGCGTGCCGAAGCCGCTGAGAAAATCGACGTCCTCGTGCAGTTTTGCCTCGTTGTCCAAAAAGCTGGTTTGCGATTTGAGCAGCACGCGGTCGCCGATGTCCCAGTCCAGCTTCAGGTAGGTCAGCAGCGTGAGGTCCTGGCTGCCCTGGAACGCCGCGCCGTTGCGCTCCGAGATCGACAGGCTGATGTCCTTCTCGTCGACCGAGCCGACCGTGCCCATCCATTGGCCGTAGGTCATCTGGCCGTTAAAGGTGTAGTCCGGCTGCGTGCCGGCGGGTAATTCGGTGGCGCCCAGGTAGAAGGTATTCGGCACGCCGACTCTCGCGACAGCCCGTGGCTCACTCTTGGTCTCAGAGTAAGCGATGCTCCACATTGCGCTGAACGTATCTGTCGCTTGCCACAGGGCCACGAAACGCGCCCCGCTGCTCTCGCCGCCGCCGAGACCGACATTGGCTGTAGGGTTCGTCGGGTTGTTGTTCTCGTAGTAACCATCGCTCTTGTACGCGCCGGCATTCAGGCTCATCGCGAGCTTGCCGTCGATAACGGGCCCGGAGATCGAGCCACGCACGTCATAGATCGAGTAGTTCGCGGCCAGGTCGCCAAATGTCCTGATCTCAAATTCGTCGAGCGATGGCTTGCGGGTGATGTAGTTGATCGCGCCGGCGAACGCATTGCGGCCGTACAGCGCCGACTGCGGGCCCTTGACGACCTCGACGCGCTCGAGATCGAGCAGGCGCGTGTTCAGCAGCGACGAGCCACCACCGGACGTGATGTTTTCGCCGGAGACGTCGACGCCGTCAACGAGCAGCGCGACGCTGGTGCGTCCGCGTTCGCTATTGATGCCGCGAATCGAGATGCGCGTGTCCGCCGCCGAGAATGCCTGGTCGAACTGGACGCCGGGAATGAATTTCACGACGTCACCGGTCGACGCGACGTTCTGCTTTTCGATGAAGTCCGAGTCCAGCGCCACGACCGATACCGGGATGTCCTGCAGGTTTTCCGAGGTCTTTCGCGTCGTGACGACGATTTCCTCGATCTGTGACCAGCCGGGCATCGGAGCTGCGGCTACTAGAATGGCAGCCGCTACCGTGATTACGCGTCGACCGACCTGTGGTGTTGAAGAAGTCATTGATTCCCAAGCCCCTTTTGAAATTCTTCCTGATGCTTAGCTAAAGGTTACTGATGGTCAGATCCGGCGCCGCTGGCGACGCCGAATTCCGGCGAAGGCGCCGATGGCCAGTCCCGATCCGAGCAGGAGGCTCGCCGTTGGGAATGACTTGGCCACCGTGACGATTACGGTGTCGGTGTCGCTAAGAATGCCGTCGCTGACTGTCAGTTCGATGGTGTACTCACCCCGATGATCGGTTTCGAAGATGTCGAATATCGGCGACGCGGTGTCCGGATCGATCAGCGTGACCGGGATCATCGGGTCGAGAGCGGCCGGACTGAAGTTCGTGATCTCCCACGAATATGTCAGCGGGTCGCCGTCGGGATCGCTACTGCCGCTGCCGTCGAGAAAGACCGTGAGGCCGGCCTGCTGAAAGGTTACGTCCTGATCCGGCCCGGCATTGGCGACCGGCGGACGCGTCGGGACTTCTTCGGCGGTGACGGTGACCGTATCGGTGCCGATGCCGCCAAAAACGTCTTCGACCGTCAGCAGCACAATGTAATTGCCCGGTATATCCGTTTCGAAAGAGGGATTGACGGTGCTCGTGTCGCTCAGGGCCGCTGCCGAGCCGGACGGGACGGAATCGAATGACCACGTGTGCGTGAAAACGTCACCATCGGGGTCAGAGCTGGCGCTGCCATCGAGGTCGGCCGTCTCGGACGCCAGCAGTGTCTGATCCGCCCCGGCGTTCGCGATCGGGTCAGTATTCGGGATGATCGTTTCGGGAAGGTCAACGCTGCCATCGGGGCAACCGTATAAAAAAGCAGTCGAGGCCAGGACCGCCAGTAGCGCCCGGGGGCCTGCAAAATCCCTGTTGTGGCGGCGGCTCACGTCATGTTGCTGCATGTGTCGTCTCTCTGGTTTGAAGCCGGAGCCTGTTGTCGGACTCGTCACTCCGGGCTGATTGGTAATTACGCGGGCCTTAATATTAGTCTCTATGAGCGCTCGAGAGCCCCTTTTCGTATACGGTGTGGCCCCCTTTCGTATACGAAATCGATCAAGCCCGAAGGCGAAAACAGTGCCCCTCCCGCTAAGGAGGGGCACTTAAGGTATAAGCCTTCGTCGCTTTGGAGGATCAATGCTCGCACAGGTCGGACCACCTTTGGCCGGTCGCGGGATATTAAAGCGGGACAGGGATTCGGGTGCACCGGGAATTTCCCGGGAGACGCCGATTCTTCATGGATTAGGACTGATGATGCGCGAATTTTCCTTCCTGCTGCGCGGAAATCCTGCGCGTCCCGCGCGTTGCGCGACCCTCAATACCCCTGCAGACCAGGCGCCGCCCGGAAAGGGCCACGAAGGAAATCGTTGGGTGTCATCCGTGCCGAGCGGCCTCGCGCCGGCACGCGCGCGCGTTTCTGCTGCTCTGCGCCTCAAGCCCGCAGAAATTGAGTGACGGTCTCCGCCCCGTGCGGATCCTGATGGATCAGGACCTCCGAGTCCGGGAACTCGCGCCGGATCGATAACTCGACCTCGTCCGCGATCTCGTGCGCCTCGTGCAGGTTCATCTCACCGTCGAGCTCGATATGCAGCTGGATGAATGA
>CAZISL010000220.1:0-15418 GCA_964541975.1 uncultured Chromatiaceae bacterium
CTGACCAAGGAGGGCTGCACGGTGTATACGGCCGTCGACGGTTTCGACGCGCTCGCCAAAATCGCCGACCATCATCCCGACGTTATCTTCGTCGACATCATGATGCCGCGGCTCGACGGTTATCAGACCTGTTCCCTGATCAAGCACAACAAGACGTTCAAAGACACGCCCGTCATCATGCTGTCGAGCAAGGATGGCCTATTTGATCGAGCGCGCGGCAGGATAGTGGGATCCGAACATTACCTGACGAAACCATTCACCAAGGACGAACTCCTGGGGGCAATCGCCAGCCAGGTCTCCAGTTAAACCACGCGGGGGTGCGCCATGGCGCTCGTGTTGATAGTTGACGATTCACCGACCGAACAGCACGTTATTGCGAGTACGCTTGAGAACCACGGATTCGATACGGTCGTGGCGAGCGACGGGGCGGAGGCGATTAGCATCGCCCAGGACAAGCGGCCCGATGTCATCCTGATGGATGTCGTCATGGAGGGCATGGACGGTTTCCGGGCGACCCGCGAGCTATCCAAGGATCCGGCGACGGCAGCCATTCCGGTCGTAATGGTCACGACCAAGGATCAGGAAAGCGATAAGTTTTACGGCCTGAAGGTCGGCGCGGTTGACTATCTCACCAAGCCGTTCGCCGACGAAGAACTGGTCGCGGCGGTGCAGGCCAGCCTGAGCTGATGGCGGAAGCGCACGCAATTGACCTGCGATCCCTGAAGGACCACCCCTTCGATCTGCTCACGGAGATCGAGCGGCGCAGCAAGGCGGCGCTGGCCGGCGCCACCGGCGAGAATGTCGATGTCGAGGAATGGGTGGGCATTGGTTTCCGGCTGGGCGACGAGCAGTTCATCGTCGAGCGCGACCGGGTCCGAGAAGTGCTGATGGTGCCGCCGTTCATCACCCGCGTACCCGGCGCCAGGTCCTGGATTCGCGGCTTGGCGAACGTTCGCGGCCACCTGTTGCCGATCATGGACCTGAAGGCGTTTCTCGGCGCCGGACCCAACGGCGGCAATCGCGAAGCGCGGGTGCTCGTATTGCACGGGTCCGATGTGCCGATCGGCCTGGTCGTCGACGAGGTTTATGGCTTTCGTCGGTTCCTCGATTCCGAACGTACGACGCAGATGCCGCGGACGATTATTCGGTGCGACCATTATCTGAGTGGCGTATTCGAGCGCGGCCCGGAGACGTGGCCCATATTCGACGTCGACCGGCTCCAGACAAGCGAGGAGTTTCAGCAGGCGGCTGAGTAGGGACGCGCACATATCTCGTCCGGTCGGCGGTTCCGTCTGGGCGCAAGAGCAGCAGGTAACGATAGATGGCAAATAAAGGTAGTGGCTCGCAGCAGATTCCGGTACTCGTTGGCCTGGGGGTGATTCTCCTGGCGGCGGTCCTGGTCATGCTGTTTCGCGGTTCGGATGAGGCTTCCGGCGATTCGCGCCTCGCGACCCTGGCGCTCGCGCAGGCGACCGTGACGGATGCGGTGCGTGTGCTGGAGACGCATACCGATGAGGCCTATGCCGATCTGAAGTCCGCGACACAGCGTCTCGGCGCGGCCAGCACCCGTGGCCTGACGTCGGCACAGTCCAATGCGATACGTTCCCTGCAGGGCCAGGTATCGACCTTGCAGGACGGACGGGATGCACACGCCACGTTGGCGGCCGCCAATCAGAGCCTCGATCAAGTCGTCCCCATCGTTGTCGATCGCGCGAATATCCTGGAGCAGGCGGCGATCGTGCAGAATCGCTCGATAGTCGCGGCGCAGCTGGAGCGCATGCGCATGCTGGCCAGCGGTCTCAGACGCGATGCTGACAGTCTGACGCGCGGAGGCAGCGTCCCGGCGATCACCAGTCAGAACATGCTCGACGCCGACATGGCGATGGCGCAGATCGTGCGGGGATTCGAGAACGGCGACCCGGTCCTGGGTCTGCGCGCGGTCAGCGATGCGGAGGCGATCGAGGCGCTGGCGGCGTTGCGCGACGTGACCGCGCGCCTCGGTGATGCGGTACGCGACGTGCTGGCCGTGGCGGATCAGCTCGGCGCGGAGAGCGCGCTGCGACAGCAGTTGCTGATTCTTTCCACCGAGCTGAGCCCGGTGGCACTGGCATCGGCGTCCGGCGGCAATATGCAACGCAACATCCTGGCGGGCCTCGTCGGAGTGGCGGCCTTGCTATTTCTGCTGATCGGCTGGATGACGTGGCGCGCGCGCGATTTCAGCAAGGCGACGGCACTGCAGGCGGAGCAGCAGGAGCGGAACCAGAAGGCCATCATGCGCTTGCTCGATGAACTCGGCAGCCTCGCCGACGGCGACCTGACGGTCAAGGCCACGGTCACCGAGGACATCACCGGCGCGATCGCCGACTCGATCAACTACGCGATCGAGGCACTGCGCGAACTCGTCGTCACGCTCAACGATAGCTCGATCATGGTCGATGGCGCCGCGAAGCAGACCGATATGACTGCGCAGCAACTCGCCGAGGCGAGCCAGTCGCAGTCCAAGCAGATCGAAGCGGCGTCGGATGCGATCATGAGCATGGCTGCATCGATCGAAGAGATCTCCGGCAACGCCGAACGTTCGTCGGACGTCGCGCGCCACTCGGTCGACGTCGCGCACAAAGGCGGTGACGCCGTCCGTCGCACGATCGAGGGCATGAACACGATTCGCGAGACGATTCAGGACACCGCGAAGCGCATCAAGCGCCTCGGCGAGAGCTCGCAGGAGATCGGTAACATCGTCGAGCTTATCAACGACATCGCGGATCAGACGAACATCCTCGCCCTGAACGCATCCATCCAGGCCTCGATGGCCGGTGAGGCGGGCCGGGGTTTCGCCGTCGTTGCGGACGAGGTGCAGCGGCTCGCGGAACGCTCCGCCAACGCTACGAAGCAGATCGAAGTTCTCGTCAGCACCATTCAGACTGACACGAACGAAGCGGTCGTGTCGATGGAGCGCAGCACGACCGACGTGGTCGGTGGTGCGTTACTGGCGGAGAACGCCGGTGCGGCGCTCGAGGAGATCGAGCAGGTGTCGAACCAGATTGCGTCGCTCGTACAGAATATTTCGAGTTCTGCCCGCGAGCAGTCGGGGGCGGCTGCGACCGTGACGCTCAACATGGATCGTCTCCAGGAGATCAACGTGGAAACGGAAGCCAGCACGAGTGCGACAACTGAGTCGATTCGCAAGCTCGCTGAGCTGTCCGCGCAGTTACGCGAATCGGTCTCCGGATTCCGTTTGCCGGACGATCAGATCGGTGACGACGATGAAATCGTCGACGAAATCGAAGACGAGATCCTGGGGAATCTCGTTTCAGAAGCACCCGGCGAGAGTTCGTCTGACGCCTCGAAGGACGTTCCGTACGTCGATCAGAAGACGGCCTGATCGAGCCTTCGCCTGTAACCCGGAATAAAACCAACAACAGAGCATGCAAGAACTCGTTTCCGAATCGCTAGGTATCGTCGGCGAAGAGCTGGCCGTTACGCTCAATGACGTACGCGCGAACCTGGAGCAGTACGCGGAAGGCGGCGGCGGATCGCGCGCGATAGAAAAGTGCATGGACTTGCTGCACGCGGCGAACGGTGCGCTGCGGGTGGCGGAAACATACGGGGCGAGCCTGCTGGCCGAGGAAATGGAAGGCACGTGCCGGCACCTGAGCAAGATGCGCCCGGACGATTCGCGCGCCGAGGAGGCGCTCGAGGCGCTGAGCCGGGCGGCCGTGCAGTTGCCTTCCTACGTCGACCTGATTATCAGTGGCGGCCGAGACATCCCGCTGGTCCTGCTCCCATTACTCAATGACCTGCGTGCGGCGCGCGGACGACCCTTGCTGTCCGAGAGCACGTTGTTGTTGCTGAACATCGGGACCACGGACGCGCAGTCCGTCGAACTCGAGAGCCGGGGCGGCAGCGGCGAGCGGATAGAGGACCTGTGCCGGCAGTTGCGTCCCGGGTTTCAGCTCGCGCTGCTCGGCTGGATTCGCGGCGACAACACGCCGGGCAACCTGGCGATGATCGGTGAGATCGCGGAGCGCCTCGAATTGGCGGCAACGGCGCGGGAAGTCCATCAGCTCTGGTGGGTCATCGGCGGTGTCGTGGAGGCGTTGCTGGAAAACGGGCTAGAGACGAGCGTATCGCTGAAGCGGCTGATGGGTCAGGCCGACCGCGAGATGAAGCGCTTGCCAACGATCGGCGAGGCTGACTGCGCGGCCAAGCCGCCGACCGAACTCATCAACAATCTGCTGTACTACATCGCGCGTTCGACGACTGCGGGCAAGCGCGTCGGTGCGATCCGTGCGGCGTTCAACCTGTCGGACCTCGTTCCGGGCGACGACCAGGTGGAAGAAGCGCGCAAGAGCCTGGCTGCGCCGAGCCCGCGTCTCATGACGACGGTCGCCTCTGCAATTCGCGACGACCTTGCGCGCGTCAAGGACGTGCTGGATATCTATGTTCGAACCGGCATGGAGCACGTCGAGGAACTGACACCGCAGATCGAACTGCTGAAGAAGATCGGCGACACGCTCGGCGTACTCGGCCTGGGCGATCTGCGAGAAACGATTCAGCAGAAGCGTGTCGAGTTACAGGACATCATCGACTCGGGTCAGCCGGTCGATGAGGCCGTGCTGCTCGACATGGCTTCGGCCCTGCTATATGTAGAGGATCACCTCGACGAGAAGCTGTTCGCATTGATTCGCCCTGCCGAGGCCGATGAAGGCGACGATCAGGAGCCGCCGGCTGACAGCGAATTCGACCAGGTCGCGCAGGCCGTCATGCGTGAATCCGTCGTGAATCTGGCGCGCGTCAATGATGCCGTCGCACTGGTGCTCGAGCGCCCAAATGAGGCGGCGCTGCTCGACGGCGTGCCGGGTTACCTGCGGGGAATCACAGCAGGCCTGATGATTCTCGAGAAGGAGAACGCCGTATCGGTCGTCGACGAGATCGGCGAGTTCATCGGCGAACTGATCGAAATGGGTTATACGGGCGTGGGGTCGGCGGAGCTCGATCTGCTCGCCGACGCGGTGGTCAGCCTCGAGTACTACCTCGAGACGCTGCAGAACGGCCGGAAAGAACCCGTCTATATGCTCGATAACGCGCGCTCCTGCCTGAGCGCGCTGCGCGAAGCAGCACCTTCGGTCGTGCCGCAGATTCCAGCCGACCGAGACAGCTCCGGCATGTCGACGACGATGCAGATTCCGGACTTCGAATCGACGCAGCTGGCGGCCGCCACGCAGGTCATTCCGGGCGCGGCCGTGATATCCGCCGACGGCGAGGAACGCGTCGATCCGGAGCTGATCGAACTGTTTATTGAAGAGGCTGGTGAAGAGATCGAATCGATCACCGCCGCGTTCCCGCAATGGGAGCAGAACGAGAGTCGCGAAGACTTACTGAGCCAGGTCCGTCGCTCTTTCCACACGCTCAAGGGCAGCGGTCGAATGGTCGGCGCGGACCTGATCGGCAATTTCTGCTGGCGATTCGAGGATCTGTTGAATCGCCTGATCAATGGCACGTTGCCGCGCGACGCCGCCGTCGTAGACTGCGCGCGCCGTGCAGTCGAAGCATTACCGGAGTTGCTCGAGAAGCTCGAGGTCGGCACTGAACCGCAGGTCGACATTGACGGGCTGATGCGCGAAGCCGAGTCGCTGGTGGAGCGGAGGCGCGACGGCGAAACGGCGGACGAAGATTTCGACGCGGTGTCCGAGGACACCGCCATCGTCCCGGCCGAGGAACTGGCCGAACTCGGACTGGAATCGCCGGCGCCCGCCGGGGAAGAAACCGCGTCGGTGGAGATCGATCCGGCTTTGATGGAGATTCTGTCGAAGGAAACTGGCGGACATCTCGAAGTCATACTCGATTTCGTTCAGGAGGCCGTCGATGGCATCCCGCCGTTTCCGGTCACCGAGGAACTGCATCGCGCCTGTCACACTCTGCATGGCAGTGTAACGATGGCCCAGGCAACGCCTGCCGCTGCCGTCACCGGGCCTCTAAACCAGATGATTCGGCGCGCTTTCGATCACCACGTGCCGCTCGAGGGTGATGCCGTCATGGTGTGCGCCGACGCGGTCGAAGCGATCGCGGAGATTATCAGCTGTGTCGAGCGCGGCGATGCCGAGTTGCCCGATACGGGTGATTTGCAGGCGAACCTGCTCGTCATCGACACCCAGATCGAGCAGGCGGCCGCGATCGCCGAGGCGCAGTCGGAGGAGTCCATACCGCCGGGCGTGCTGATCGATGACGAGGCGCTGGAACTCTTTGACACGGAGGCTCCCGTGGAGCCCGAACCGGAAGAGCCCGAACCGATCGCCGAGGAAGAGTCTCCGGCCCCGCCCGCAGAAGAACCGGTACAGCCCGATTTCGATCAGGAAATCGCGGCGATCTTCTCCGAAGAGGCGGTGGAGATACTCGAATCGATCGATGCCGAAATGTCTCAAGCCGCGGGCAAGCAACTCGGCGACAGCTCGCTCGCTGAACTTCAGCGGCATTTGCATACGCTCAAGGGCGGCGCGCGCCTGGCCGGCCTCATGGCGATGGGCGACCTGAGCCACGATCTGGAAACCCTGCTGGTTCGCCTCGCCGGCGGCAGCCTGGAGCAGACGGAAGCACGTTTTGACGTATTGCGCGCGGCCGTCGACGAACTGCATCGGATGAGCGACGGAGTCGGCGAAGGTCGCGCCGCGCCGCCGGCGCAGGCACTGATCGAACGTCTCGGCGCTTCGCTCGAAGATCGGCCGTGGGAGTCGGTCCAGCTGGTCGAGGAAGAAATACTTACCGAAGAGGCTCCCGTCGAAGACTCCGTTACAGAGGAACCCACAGAGGAACCCACAGAGGAACCCACAGAGGAAGCCGGGGAAGTCGGATTCGAAGAAGAGGCGGCCGAACCGGAAGCTCCGGCCGAGGAGATCGTCGGGGAGGTTGCGGCAGAGCAAGGCGAAGAGCTTGTCGAAGAGACCGCCGATGATTGGGCGGAACAAGAACCCGGAGAAGACGAAGAGACCGGGGACGAGGAACCCGAGGTTCGCGTTCCGTCCATACCCGTGTCCGAACAGCTCGGCGAGTTGGCGCGCGAACTCGATCAGCCGCCGGTGCCGGAGACTCGCGACCTGGCGGAGCTCGTTCAGCGACAGCCCGTCATTCCGCCAACGCGCGAGCGGCGCGAAGTCGCGCGAGTCGACCCGGTGTTGCTCGAGAACTTGTTGAACAATGCCGGCGAAGTCAGCATCTTCCATTCGCGCCTGACGCAACAGATGGGCCAGGTGCAGTTCAACCTCGAAGAGCTTGGTCAGACGGTTGTTCGATTGCGCGAGCAACTGCGCGGTCTGGAAATGGCCACCGAAGCGCAGATTATCTATCAGCACCAAGCGACCCAGTCGGGCGACGAGGAAGTGGACCCTCTGACCCTGGAGCGTTATTCGAAGATCCAACAGCTGTCGAGGTCGCTGGCCGAAACGGCCAACGACGTCAGCAGCCTGAAAGATCTTCTGCAGAACCTCGTCGGTGATACCGAGGCGTTGCTCGTGCAGCAGGCGCGAACGGCCGCGGAGTTGCAGGACGGGCTGATGCGCACGCGCATGGTCGGGTTCGAGAAGCAGGGTTCGCGGCTGGCGCGGTTGGCCCGGCAGACTGGTTCAGAGCACGGCAAGACCGTCGAGCTGTCGCTGAATGGCGGTGGCGAAATCGATCGCCAGGTACTCGAGAAGATGATGCCGCCGCTGGAACACATGGTGCGCAACGCTGTCGTTCACGGAATCGAGTCACCGGAGGAGCGCGCGGCCGCGGGCAAGCCCGGGGTCGGCATGATCGCGATCGGCGTGCGCCGCGAGGGCGCTCAGGTCGTTATCGAACTGGCAGATGACGGTCGGGGCATGGATACCGATTCCATCCGCCGCAAGGCGATCGATCTCGGCATGAGTGCGGCGGAAGACGAGTTGACCGACGACGAAATCCTGCAGTTCGTTCTGCGACCAGGATTCTCGACCGCGGATCAGCTGACGCATGCTGCGGGCCGCGGCGTTGGCATGGACGTTGTGACGAGTGAAATCGCGAAACTCGGCGGAACATTGCACATCGATACGCAACCCGGTGAAGGTACGAAGTTCTCTATTCGCCTGCCGTTCACGCTGGCGGTTACGCAGGCATTGATCGTTCGCGCCGCACAGGAGTTGTTCGCCCTGCCGTTGCCGACCGTCGAGGGCATCATCCGGATTTCTCGTGCCGAGTTCGATGCCAAACTGTCGGAGGCGGATCCGACGATCGAGTACGGTGGCCGCGACTACCAGTTCCGTCATCTCGGCCAGTATCTTGGACTGGGCCCGGCGCGCATCGCCGAGGAGCAGAATCGCGTATCCGTTATTCTCGTGCAGGCCGGCAGCAATTCGACGGCGCTGGTCGCCGACGAGATGCTCGACAGTCGCGAGATCGTCGTCAAACCGATCGGCGGTCAACTCGCCGCGGTGCGCGGCATCTCCGGCGCAACGATCCTTGGCGACGGACGCATCGTCGTCATCCTTGATGTCGCGTCACTCGTTCGCTCGACGCCGAAACCGGTGACAGCGGAAGATCTCGTGCATGAGCCGGAGCCGTCGGAGCCGCTGGCGCTGGTGGTCGACGACTCGATCACGATGCGTCGCGTGACGCAGCGCCTGCTCGAGCGCCATGGCATGCGCGTCGTGACGGCAAAGGACGGTGTCGAGGCGATCGCGATGCTCCGCGAGCACCCCCCGGATATCATCCTGCTCGACGTCGAGATGCCGCGAATGGACGGGTACGAGTTTGCCGCTCACGTCCGCAGCGATCCCGATGCGAAAGGCGTGCCGATCATCATGATTACGTCGCGCGTCAGCGACAAACACAAGGCGCGCGCGATCGAGCTCGGCGTCAACGATTACCTGGGCAAGCCATACCAGGAAACCAAGTTGCTCGACGCCGTCAACGAGTTGCTCGGGCGACAGGATTAACGGCGCTCAGATGGGAGACTTGTTGTCCATGCCGAACCAGGTCGAAGAGCTCTACAGCCTGCTCATTCCCTTGCATGACGGGCGCCTGATCGTACCGCGTGCCTGCGTCGCCGAAGTGATTCGCTATACGCCGCCCGAAGAACGTCCCGACGGGCCGGCCTGGTTCCGCGGCTATATTCCGTGGAACAACCAGCAGGTGCCGGTCATCCGCGTCGAGGACCTGTGCGGCCTGGAATCAGCGGCACCCGGCGGCCGTACGCGCCTCGCGATATTCAATTGCCTGTCTGATTCCCTGGAATCCGGCACGTTCGGCATCCTGACCGAGGGCTTCCCGCAGCTCGTTCGTGTGAATCGCGACGTCATGGAGATTCACGACGAGCATGCGTGGCCGGACGACGGCCCGATCATCTGTCAGATTCGAATGATCAACGAGTTACCGATGATTCCCGACCTCGAGAAGCTAGAGGGCTTGATTCGCGATTGCATCGCAGACGCGGCCTAGCTCAGATCGCCAGCCAGGTACTGCAGGATGCTGAGCGCCGCCAGCGGCGCGGTCTCGGTGCGCAGCACGCGTGGCCCGATGCGCACCGGGCTAAAACCCGCGGCGCTTGCCGCCGAGCGTTCGCCATCGGTCAAACCACCTTCCGGTCCGATCAGCAGCGCGACGTTGCGGGTCGCGTCGAGTATTTCGCCAAGATTCTGTTGCGCACGCGGATCGAGCAGCAGTTTGACGGCGTCGTCCGGCACCGCATCGATCGCCACCTCGAGCGAGGACGGTGCGGCGATCTCCGGTATGACGACGCGGCCGCATTGTTCGCATGCGCTGATCGCTATTTGTCGCCAGTGATCGAGTCTCTTGCGTCTTCTCGCATCGTCCAGACGCACGACGCTGCGCTCGCAAGTGACCGGCCGAATCGACGCGACGCCGAGTTCCGTCGATTTCTGCATCAACAGGTCCATGCGCTGGCCGCGACAGATCCCCTGCAGCAACATGATCGATAGCCCGGATTCGGTGCCAGGATCCCTTCCTTCGCCGGTCGACAGCGTTATCGCCCGTCGTGTAACGGACTCGATTCGCGCCGGGAACTCGATTCCCGAGCCATCGAATACGATGAGTTCGTCGCCTTCGCGCAATCTCAGTACTTTGGTCACGTGAGTCACCGCGCCGTCTCCGAGTTCAACGGTTCCGTTCGCATCGACCTTATGTTCGCTGAAGATCCTCGTGATCATGCGGTGATTATAGATTCGCGTGCCGCCGACACCTATTTCGGTTATCGTTCAATCTCGCGTTACGGTCATTAGTGATCGATTGCCGACTGATGTTGACGATAAATACAAAAACGGGACTCATCGACGGCGCGCGCCAGCTACCGTCGCCTAACTGCGACGACCGGCCGCCCGACTGCGAACCCGAATTGATCATCATCCATGGGATCTCTTTGCCTCCGGGCGAATTTGGCGGGCCCTATATCGACCACCTGTTCACTAACTCCCTCGATCCCGACGAGCATCCGTACTTCGCGGAGATTGTCGATACCCGGGTGTCGAGTCATCTGTTGATCGAACGGAACGGTCAAATCGTGCAATATGTGTCGCTCAATCAGCGTGCCTGGCACGCTGGCGAGTCCTGTTTTCACGATCGCGATTGCTGCAACGATTTCTCGATCGGAATCGAACTCGAGGGAACGGACACCGACGACTACACGGATGCGCAGTATGATGCCCTTTGCGACGTCGTTCAGTCTTTGCGCACGGCATTCGACTCCCTGGAACGAGCGCCGATCGTCGGGCATAGCGATGTCGCGCCCGGCCGCAAGACCGATCCGGGTCCGGCTTTCGATTGGGCGCGATTCGAGCATCGACTCGATGCAGGCGGGGTGAAGGCGTGAATTTCGTTGCATTGTTGCTGGGTCTCAGCGTCGAGCGTTTGCTGACGAACCTGTTTCACCTGCGCGAGTTTCGCTGGCTCGATCCACTGTTCGACTGGTTGACCGCGAAGCTCAAGGATCAATCGCGCACCGGCGCCGTGATCGGCGTCGCCATCAGCACTTTCCTGATCGTGCTGCCTGTGGCGCTCGCGTCGGCGACGCTGAGCGGCACGCTTTTCCAGGTGCCATATTTCCTGCTCGCGGTGCTCGTGCTGTTGTTCTCTCTGGGTCCCCGCGACCTGAAGAAAGAAGTCGATGAGTATTGCGCGGCCGCCAAGGAAGGGAACCAGGTTGAGGTGGGCCGCGTTGCGCGCGAGCTGTGGGAGGGTGATCTGCAGGACGATCCAGAGATCCAGATACGACGCGTGCGCCGGGCGATTTACATTCAGGCCAACAACCGCATTTTCGCAGTCGTGTTCTGGTTCCTGCTGCTGGGTCCGACGGGTGCGTGGCTGTTTCGCGTGCTGGATCTGATGCGGCGCCGACTCGCATTCGAATACAACCGCACGGAACATGATTTCTGCAATACGTCCCTGGTCTGGGCGGTGCGCAGCGTGCATGGCGTGTTCGCGTGGCTGCCAGCGCGCGTACTGATTTTCACCTATGGCATGGCCGGCAGTTTTGACGGCGCGATCGCAGCCTGGCGCGCTTACCTCAGAAGAAACGAGGAGGAGTTCTACCGCGCGACCAATGATTTGCTCGATTGCGTTGGAGACGGCGCGACGGGTGGATTGCCGGAAGATCTGTCAGCGACAGCCCTGGACTCTCCAGCCGCCGCAAACTATGTCGGTCTGGCCATGGACCTCGTCGGTCGCACGCTCTGGCTCGTATGGTGTCCCGCCATTGCCATCATGACCCTGACGGATCTGCTGAGCTGAAAAATCTGGTTGCCACGGGCGTCGCCATCGCGCTGCTGCTGGCGGGATGTGACGCGCGCGTTCAAGACGATTCGGGGGGGTACCCTCCCGCCCGACGCATTGTTGCGCTGTCTCCACACCTGACGGAACCCGTCTACACAGCTGGCGCCGGCGAACGCCTCGTCGGCGTCGTCGAATACAGCGACTTCCCGCCGCCCGCTTTGGCATTGCCGCGCATCGGCGATTCCTTCCGCCTCGACTACGAGGCGCTGGCGGAACTCGAGCCGGACCTGATACTCGCGTGGCGATCCGGGACGCCGGCGGGCGTGCAGCAGAGACTTCGCGTCATGGGTTTCAGGGTAGTGGCGCTCGATGCAGAGAAGCTCGACGAAATCGCCGTGCAGTTGAACGAGATCGGCCGCCTCGCCGGCACTTCGGAAACCGCGTCGCTGGCCTCAGCCGAATATTTAAGGCGGCTGCGGAAATTGCGTGAGCGCTTCGCGGGTGCCGCAGCTGTAGGCGTGTTCTACCAGGTGTCTGCACAACCGTTGTTCACGATCGGCGGTCGGCACGTCATCAGTGAGAGTATCGAGACCTGCGGAGGCCGCAATGTATTCGAGGATATCGAGGGGCTGAGTCCCGCGGTATCGCTCGAGTCCGTGATCGACGAGGCACCGGATGCGATCGTCGCGGGGCACGATGGGGTGTCGGATGACGGGCGAGCGCAACTGATCAAGCAGTGGGCGCGATGGAGCAGCATCCCGGCGGTGCGCAACGGCGATCTGTACATCGTCGACGCGAACCGGATGCACCGTTCGACCGTGCGCATCCTCGAGGCCCTCGAAGAATTATGCGGTCATCTTGCGCTGGCGAGATCGCGCTGATTGCCGGCGGACGTTACTGTCGGTGTTTCCAGAGCGGCTCTGCTGCGCCGGCCCGCCGATTAAGGACTCGCGCGATCACGAACAACAGGTCCGAAAGGCGGTTCAAATACCTGACCGAGTTCTCGTTGACGTCTTCGTCGCGCGCCAGCGTGCAGATCCGTCGTTCGGCTCGCCGGCAAACCGTGCGGGCGACGTGACACGTTGCGGCTTCGAGCGTGCCACCCGGCAGAATGAAGTCTTTCAGCGGCGGCAGGTCCGCGTTGAAATCGTCCAGGGTTCGTTCGAGTCCCTCGACTGACGCCGCGGTGATGATCGTCGTTCCCGGTATGGATAATTCGCCGCCGAGATCAAACAGCTGGTGCTGAATCCGCGTCAGGCAGTCTTCGACGTCCTGGGGCAGATCGTCGGATGCGAGCACGACGCCGATCAGGCTGTTGGTTTCATCGACCGCGCCGTAGGCCTCGACGCGGACACTGTCCTTGGGCACCCGGTCCCCGGAGCCAAGTCCCGTCGAACCGTCGTCCCCGGTACGCGTATAGATCTTCGAAAGTCTGTGGCCCATATGCTCGTTCGCTGCGTCGATCGTGTGCTGATCTCCATGATACCTTGACGGTGGCGCCGCGCGGGTCAGTTCATGTTGAATCTCAGTTCGACGTAGGCGCCGCGGCTCGGCGCGAGATACCGAACGTCGATGTCGTAGTACGCTGTCGTGTAGTCCCGGTCGAACAGGTTCTCTATGCGGCCGTAGAAGCCCCACTGATCGCCAAGCGCGATGCGGCCCGTCAGGTTGGTCAGGCCGTAGCCGGCCAGTTTCTGAGCACCGAAATCGCGGCGTGGGCCGACGAGGCGGACGTCGGCACCGAACTGATGCGGCCCGATATTGCGGGCGAGGCTGAAGGTCGCGGACTCCTCTGAGCGGCGCAGCAGCGTCGAGCCCTCGGTCGTGTTCTCCGGATTCTGCAGCGTGCCTCGAACGCGCAATGTCCATGACGGGGAGATGAGCGCATAGCCTGCTTCGATGCCGGTGATCTCGGCCTTCTCGATGTTCTGCAATGTGAAGTTCGCATCGCTCGCGATCAGGTTGTCGATCTTGGTGTGATACAGATCCACGGTGACCGATTGTGACTCCGTGAAGTCCCAGCCCCAGCCGGCCTGTAGCGTAAGCGCTTCTTCTTCCTTCAGTCGCGGATTGCCGCCGAATGCCCCGAATCTTTCCGCAGCCGACGGTGCTCGCACGGCGCGGCCGGCGCTCGCCATCAGCCGCATGCCGGGCGTCACATCGAGGCCGTACTCGATATTCCACGTGAAGTTTTCATCGATCGCGTCGCTGTCGCTCAGGCGGCCGGCGAGCACGATCATATGGCGCCCGTACTGCATCGCATCCTCGAGGTAGACGGCGACGTCGTCGGTGTCTTCCGCCCGCAGGCGAGAACCAAACGCTATGCCGCTGACCTTCTCGTTGGAAAAGTACGCGCCCGCGACGACGACGTGATGCTCGCCGATGTCGATCGTGTTCTGCCAGTCGGCGATCGACAGCTCCGTCCGGGCAAAGTCGGTGGACTGTTGTTGCTGGATGGCGTCGATCGTCGAACTGAGGTCGAGCACGCTGTACCAGTGGTCGGTGAATTTCACGCTACCCGCCAGCGCGACGACCTGGTTATCGTAATCCTGGCTCGCCGACACAATCGGGAACGCGACATACTCGTCCGTGCCTTCGCTCAGCCAGAGTCGGCCTTGCAGGCCCCAGCGATCGGTCACATAGCTGGCCTTACCCTCGACCGTCGTGTTGTTCCAGCCGCTGTCGAAGTCGGCGCCTTCGACGATTGGATAACCCTCGGTGTCGGCGTGCTGGACGCGGCCATTGACGCTGAATCCGTCGATGGTCGTACCGCCGGCCGCACCGAGTTTCACGGTCCGGTCCTGGCCACCGCCGGCATACAGGTTCACGTCGGGCTGTGCTGATGTCTTCGTGATGACGTTGATGACACCGCCGATGGCATTCGGGCCGTACAGCGTGGTGCGCGGCGCCTTGACGATCTCGATACGTTCGATCATTTCCGGCGTGATGTTCTGCACGGCGGCCTGGCCGAACGTGCCGGTATTCAGGCGTACGCCGTCGAGGAGCACGAGGGTGTGATTGCTGTTCGTGCCGCGTGTGAAGATCGATGTTTGTTGTCCCGGGCCGCCGGTGCGCACGACGTCGAGCCCGCCCTGAAAGCGGAGGAGTTCGGACAATTCGACCGCCATGCTGCGCTCGATCGTCTGTCTGTCGATGACATCGACCGGCGCGACAACACGACGCGACGACAGCGGCGTGCGCGTCGCGGTAATGATGACGGTGTCGCGCTGATTAACGGGTTGCGGATTTTCGGCCTGGGCACTGACGACCGTCAGGGCGGCGCAGCCGAGCGCCACCAGTCGTGTAATGGGTTTCATGTTTGCTCCTCCGGTCGCGCTACCCCGCGCTGAACCTGGTGCCGGTTCTATATTTCGGGAGCAAACGGGAGAACCACTGACAAGTCAGTCGTTGAAGTGCCCGCCGCACCCTCGCACTGTCACCAGGCCGGTCTCCGGGCTTACGAGCGGGGCGGACCCTTGCCGAATCGCCTTCCCACGATGCCAGCAGTGGCTTCGCAGTGGCTAGGAGCATCTGTGTATGCCCGAGGATTCGGTTTTACTCGATCACCGTTGCGGGGGCAGCGCCGGAATGGCCGGATCTCAACGATCGCGACGCACCGGCTTCCCGTTATTTCGGCCTGACGGCCGAAAGCACCTGGCGAGAGCAGCGACTCTAACGATCCGCC